>JBFHPN010000052.1:0-8792 GCA_041592735.1 Oleiphilaceae bacterium
TCACGGCGCTGGTACTGGGAACAGCCTGTTTAATATGTTGGTTGTAGCGAAGATCCAGTTCTTCAATCCAGGGAATGCTGTGGATGCGTTTTTTAAGGCGGGCCAGTTCTTGCTCTATCTCGCTGATACGTTTGGCCTGAACGGCATCCTGGTTATCCAGTAAAGCCAGCTCAGCTTCGAGCGCGTGTATCTTTTCGCGGGTTTTACCTGTTAGCGCAATCCTTCGGCCATACGCTTTGCGCAAAGAGCGAACCACATTTATTTTTGAGGGGTTACCCTGGCTGGTAAAGCCTGCGCGTAAATATTTATAGGAAGTGGTGTCTTTCAATTGTTTCTTGATCAGATTCGGTAAAGCCAGATCTTCGAACATGAAATCAAGAAACTCTTCTTGAGAAATCTGAAAGGCAAATTCGTCCATGCCCTCGCCAGAATCGCTGGCTTTGCCTTCACCGCTGCCTCCGCCGCCACTCCCGCCTGGTGGTTTGGGAAGCTGATCGCCACTGGAATATTCTTTATTTCCGGGATTAACGCCCTCACGAATACCGCCTTTGCCACTTTGAAAAACGGGTTCATCCAGATCTTTACTTGGGATGCTGATACTCTCGCCGCGATCCATGTCTGTGATGCTGCGCTTGCCAACGGCTTCCGCCACCGCTTTTTTGATATGCGCACGATAGCGGCGCAAAAAGCGATCACGGTTTACGGCACTTTTATTTTTGCCGTTAAGTCGTCTGTCAATGATGTGGCTGATACCCATAAGCTATCCTAATGGTCGATTCAGGCTCACCCTGGCATGTGATTATGCAGCGTAAGCTCTGTAAAGCATCATACTTATTGAGATTTTCTTACGCGCAAATACCATTCAGCAAGCAAGCGCACTTGTTTCTGGGTGTAGCCTCTATCCATCATGCGGTCAACAAACTGCTGATGCTTCTGCTTGTCCTCTGTTGAACTTTTCGCATTGAAAGAGATCACCGGTAATAAATCTTCGGTGTTCGAGAACATTTTCTTTTCAATCACTGAACGCAATTTTTCATAACTCATCCATGAAGGATTCTGGCCGTTATTATTGGCTCGGGCGCGCAGCATGAAATTAACGATTTCATTTCTGAAATCCTTGGGATTACTGATGCCGGCAGGCTTTTCAATTTTTTCCAGTTCTTCATTGATGGCTGCCCGGTTGAATATTTCACCGGTTTCAGGATCTCGATATTCCTGATCCTGTATCCAGAAATCAGCGTAGGTGACATAGCGGTCAAAAATATTCTGGCCATATTCGGAATAAGACTCAAGATAGGCTGTCTGAATCTCTTTACCGATAAATTCAACGTAGTGCGGTGCCAGGAATTCTTTGAGAAAACGTAAATAACGGTCTGCTGTTTCCTGAGGAAACTGTTCCTGTTCAATCTGTTTTTCCAGAACATAAAGCAAATGAACAGGATTGGCAGCGACTTCAGACGTATCGAAATTAAAGACTTTGGAGAGTATTTTAAATGCGAAACGGGTCGATAAACCGTCCATGCCTTCATTTACCCCGGCCGCATCTTTGTATTCCTGGATGGATTTGGCTTTGGGGTCTGTATCTTTAATATTCTGCCCGTCATAAACTTTCATTTTAGATACAATGCTTGAATTCTCTGGTTCATGCAGTCTGGAAAGCACAGAGAACTGGGCCAGCATATTTAAGGTATCCGGCGCACAGGGCGCATTCACCAGAGAGCTGTTTAGCAATAGCTTTTTATAGATCTGGACTTCTTCGGTGACTTTCAGACAATAAGGGACTTTGACGATGGATATTCTGTCTAAAAAGGCCTCATTGTTTTTGTTATTGCGAAATGCCTGCCATTCAGATTCGTTTGAGTGCGCCAGAATAATGCCTTCAAAGGGGATCGCGCTCATACCCTCGGTGGCATTGTAATTACCTTCCTGTGTGGCGGTAAGCAGAGGGTGTAAAACCTTGATGGGGGCTTTGAACATTTCTACAAATTCGAGAATGCCCTGATTGGCAAGGCATAAGCCGCCACTAAAACTGTAGGCATCCGGATCATCCTGAGAATAGTCTTCCAGCATACGGATATTGACCTTACCGACCAGAGAGGAAATATCCTGATTGTTTTCATCGCCGGGTTCGGTTTTGGCAATAGCGGTCTGGTCAAGAATCGAAGGCCATATTTTAACAATCTTGAATTTGCTGATATCACCCCCGTATTCGTGCAGGCGTTTAACTGCCCAAGGCGACATAATGGTATTCAGGTAACGTTTATCGATGCCGTATTCCTGTTTGAGTATTTCGGCGTCTTCTTTCGGGTCGAATAATCCAAGCGGACTTTCATTTACCGGTGACCCTTTGATCGCATAGAAAGGGGCTTTCTGCATCAAGGCCTTGAGTTTTTCGGCAAGTGATGATTTACCACCACCGACAGGACCCAATAAGTAAAGAATCTGTTTCTTTTCCTCTAGCCCTTGAGCTGCGTGTTTAAAGAAGGAAACAATTTGTTCAACACACTCTTCCATGCCATAGAATTCGCTGAATTCGGGATAGCGCTTAATGACTTTGTTGGAAAAAATCCGACTTAGGCGAGGATCTTTAGAGGTGTCCACCAGCTCAGGCTCACCAATGGCGATAAGCATGCGCTCTGCAGCTGTGGCGTAGGCGCTTTTGTCTTTTTTACAGATATCCAGATATTCTTCTAAAGTAAACTCTTCTTGTTGAGTGAGTTCATACCTGGATTGGTAATGACTAAAAATACTCATAAGGCCCCCTGAAGGTCTGCAAAAAAAATGGCGTTGTTACATTTGTGGTCGAATCCTTATCGATGCCAAGGACGAATAAAATGGATGAAAACAGTATCCGCTGATTAACATCAGTCTAGTGCAAAGAATTTTTTTTTGCTGCTCTCATTACTAAAAATAAATTTTATATCACAAAAACATACAATCAGCTTCAGGCTCAAATAGCCTGTATTCGGTTGTGAATTGCGGCGTTGAAGAGAGGGGAAATAAAAGAGGCGAAATAAAAAAGAGCCTGAATCGGCTCTTTACTGTGGCGGCTTGGTCAAGTGTTTAAAAACGAATTTTTTCGTCGTCACTTAATCCAAGATTGTCCCATATCTTCAAGCTGGCATCTGCTTGGTTTAAGGTGTAAAAATGCAGGCCGGGTGCACCCGCTGCCAACAAACGTTCACACATCTGCGTGACTACCTGTTCACCAAAGGCAATGATACTGCTTGTGTCATCGGCGTATGCTTCCAGTTGTTTTTTTATCCAGCGGGGTATTTCTGCACCGCACATATCACTGAAGCGAACCAAGCTGCTGTAGTTGGTGATCGGCATAATGCCGGGCACAATCGGAATATGTATACCCATTTTCTCCGCACGTTCTACAAAGTAAAAGTAGGCATCGGCATTATAAAAATATTGTGTGATTGCGCTATTCGCGCCGGCATCCACTTTCTTTTTGAAGTTAATCAAATCGACTTCAGCGGAGGGCGCTTGCGGATGGAATTCAGGATAGGCAGCCACTTCAATATTGAAATGATCTCCGCTATGTTCACGGATAAAGGCTACCAGTTCATTGGCATAGCGTAACTCGCCGGCTGAACCCATGCCCGAGGGCAGGTCACCGCGCAGCGCAACGATGCGGTTAACACCATGTTCTATATACAGATCAAGCAGTTCCCGAATGTTTTCCACTGTGGAGCCTACGCACGATAAATGAGGTGCGGTGGCGATGCCTTGATCCTGTAGTTTTAATACCGTATCAATTGTTCGTTCCTGAGTAGATCCGCCTGCGCCATATGTGACCGAGAAAAAATCGGGCTTTCGGCGTGCCAGCTCATCTCTGACGATTTGCAGTTTTTCCATACCGGCTTCGGTTTTGGGTGGAAAAAATTCAAAACTGTATCGTGGCTTGAATTGTTTTTGACTTTTCATTGGTTTGTCCGGAATTTGCTTGTTTTGATGAGGCACAAGCTTGATGTTTCAAGCTCGACCCCTTCCTAGGCTGCCCTGTCAGGAGGAGAACCGTTTACTGTTACGTTTACCTGCTTACAGGCTGGTGAACAGAAAGGGCCTCCTCTGTTTACGGGTTAACAGAGAAGGGATCTTGTCACTGCCTGAAACTTAGTACTTGTAGGATTCTGGCTTATAAGGGCCGTCAACAGGTACACTGATATACTTGGCTTGTTCGGGAGTCATACGGGTTAATACACCACCGAAACCTTCAACCATATCCTTCGCGACTTCTTCATCCAGCTTTTTAGGCAATACCTTCACATATAAGCTGTCTTTTTTCTCGCCTTCCAGCAGATTCGCAAATTTTCTTTCATAAAGATAGATTTGTGCAAGTACCTGGTTGGCGAAAGAACCGTCCATAATGCGTGAAGGGTGACCGGTGGCATTACCCAGGTTCACCAATCGACCTTCTGATAAAAGGATCAAATGATCATTGGTGCTTTTGTCACGATAGACTTTATGCACTTGTGGCTTGATTTCATCCCATTCCCAGTTTTTACGCATATACGCGGTGTTGATTTCGCTGTCGAAATGGCCGATGTTGCAAACCACTGCGCCTGATTTAAGGCTTTGCAGCATGAACTGATCACACACGTCTATATTGCCGGTCGTGGTAACGATCAGGTCGGTAGTGCCTAACAGGGTTTTGTTAATGCCTTCAAGCGTGCGCGTGTTAATACCATCGATATAAGGCGAGACGACTTCATAGCCATCCATGCAGGCCTGCATGGCACAGATCGGATCGATCTCAGACACTTTTACAATCATGCCTTCTTGGCGAAGCGAAGCGGCGGAACCTTTGCCCACGTCACCATAACCGATAACTAATGCCTTTTTGCCAGACAACAAATGGTCAGTGGCGCGTTTGATGGCATCATTCAAACTATGGCGACAGCCATATTTATTATCATTTTTAGATTTAGTCACGGAGTCGTTAACGTTGATCGCAGGCACTTTCAGTTCGCCTTTTTCAAGCATTTCCAGCAAGCGATGAACACCGGTCGTGGTTTCTTCTGAGATACCGTGAATCTGATTCAATAGTTGTGGGTATTTGTTGTGTACCATTTCGGTCAAATCACCACCATCATCCAGAATCATGTTGGCATCCCACACTTTATCCGAGCCCTTTTCAGCCAGAATCGTTTGCTCGATGCACCACAGAAATTCTTCTTCAGTTTCGCCTTTCCAGGCAAACACAGGAATGCCGGCCGCAGCGATGGCAGCAGCAGCGTGATCTTGTGTGGAAAAGATATTACAGGAAGACCAACGTACCTGGGCACCCAGATCGATCAGGGTTTCGATCAGCACGGCCGTTTGAATGGTCATATGGATACAACCCATAATTTTTGCCCCGGCCAGAGGCTGGCTTTCTTTGTACTTGCGACGCAGGGCCATCAATGCAGGCATCTCACCTTCTGCAATTTCTATTTCTTTGCGGCCCCATTTTGCCAGATTCATGTCTGCCACTTTGTAATCGGTAAAGCTCATAGTGTATTCCTTGATGTCTTGTTTAAATAAATTTACAGGCCGGCGTCGGCTTTCAATACGGCAGCTTTGTCGGTGGCTTCCCAGGTAAAGTTAGGGTTTTCGCGACCAAAGTGACCATAGGCGGCGGTATCACGGTAGATAGGACGACGCAGGTTTAACATGTTGATAATGCCTTGCGGGCGCAGATCAAAATGCTTACGCACCAATTCTGCAATTTTCGCTTCAGATACTTTATTGGAACCGAAGGTATTAATAGAAATAGATGTCGGTTCTGCAACACCGATCGCATAAGAAACCTGAATTTCACAACGGTCTGCCAGGCCGGCAGCCACGATGTTCTTAGCGACATAACGGCCGGCATAGGCTGCTGAGCGGTCGACTTTGGATGGATCTTTTCCTGAGAAAGCACCACCACCATGACGAGCCATACCGCCGTAGGTGTCTACGATGATTTTACGGCCGGTCAGACCGCAATCGCCCACTGGACCACCGATAACAAAGTTACCCGTCGGGTTAATATGGAATAAGGTGTCATTGTGCAACCATTCTGCGGGTAGCACGGGTTTGATGATTTCTTCGAGAACCGCTTCACGAAGATCTGCTAATTTGATGTTTGGGCTGTGCTGTGTTGACAGCACCACTGCATCCACTGCCACAGGCTTGCCATTTTCATAACGCAGTGTCACCTGGCTTTTCGCGTCCGGGCGCAACCAGGGCAATGTGCCATCTTTTCTCAGTTTAGCCTGGCGCTCGACCAAACGGTGTGAGTAGTAGATCGGCGCGGGCATCAATACATCTGTTTCATTGGTGGCATAGCCGAACATTAAACCCTGGTCTCCAGCACCGAGATCCTTGTTTTCAGCTTCGTCAACGCCCATGGCGATATCGGATGACTGCTTTCCAATGGCGTTTAACACGGCGCATGATGCACCGTCGAAACCGACGTCTGAACTGTTATAGCCAATGTCCAGAATCACGTCACGGATCAGGTCTTCAAGATCGACGTAGGTGCTGGTCCGAACTTCACCGGCAACGATAGCCATACCGGTTTTTACCAATGTTTCGACCGCGATACGGGCGTTCGGGTCATCTTTCAAAATGGCATCCACGACCGCATCGGAGATTTGGTCTGCCATTTTGTCTGGATGGCCTTCTGATACTGATTCTGAAGTAAATAAAGAGTATTCGCTCATGATTGTCGTCCACAGTAGGGTTAGGGAAATAGTTCCGTTTTAAGAAATTTACGTAGTTGGATCTGGAATCCATTGCGTAAGCCGATAAAGGCTGTTTTATCGGCTTTGAAGCCGGCATTTTCAGCCCATTTAGTTAATTCTTCCGTTTCAAAACCAAGCCAGATATCGCCGCAGTTTTCTTTTGTCCAGACTTGGTTGTGATGAGACAGTTCACAAATAACCAGCACACCATTCGGATTGATAAAGCTGGCGACATCCTGAAAAACCTTGGCCGGGTTAGGAATGTGATGTAACACCATGTTCATGACAACAGCGTCAACGGCTGGCTGCTGCGCATTGTCAAGCAGTTGCCTGTAAGCGACGGTGTCGCCCAGATGAAAACTGATGTTGTTCAGGCCTTGCTTTTGGCTATGCCGTTGCGCCTTTTTCAACATGTCTTCTGAGTTATCCAGAGCAATCACTTCAGAAAATTTGTGACTGAGCAGAGGTAAAAACATACCCTCGCCAGGGCCAATCTCCATGACACGTTTAGCAATTTTAGGGCTTTCATCGAAAGACTGGCATAACAGCTCAAAACTGGCTAGCGCATACTGGTCATGGTCTGCGATTAGTTCTTGATGGGCCTGGAAGCGATCAGCGTTTCGGGTGAAAAAAATTTGCGACTGTTGTGCCCGCTGTTGATGTATGTCATCAATTCTTTTCACGATTTGTGAACATAATGAAAACCGATCTATCAGTTTGAATATTTGTTCGATGGCTTCCGCATCGTGCTCATCGATCATGTTAAGAGGGCGACGATAAAAAATGGCGTTCCCTTCTCGCTGGGCCTCCACCAGACCAGCCTGGTGCAGTACTTTCAAGTGATGGCTCATGCCGGATTGCTTAGTTTCAAAAATTTGTGTTAATTCGAGCACCCCAAAGGTATCTTCTTTCAAGGCATTAAGAATCTGCACGCGCAGAGGATCGGCGCAGGCTTTCAATACCTGGCTGAAGGCTGCTACAGAATCCAGAATCAAATCGTCCTGAACGGTATCTGAGTATAGTTGAATGGGGGCTTGAGAAGATGACATGAGTCGAAGTATATCAAAATAAATTGATATAGCAATTCTATATCAATTTATTTTGATATAGTTTTGTAGTTATTTGGTTACGGCAGGCTTTGCTATAATTTTAGCTATTCAAGTTTCCCTGGTGCTCTGTTTCTTGGGGCATTTCTTAGCCGTTCTGACCGGTTCATTGCAGGTATAAGGAAGATCCATGCAAGATGTGTTTAGTGAATTCGCGGTTCTGTTATTTGTCTCTTCCTTGATAGGTATGCTTGCTGTCAGGCTTAAACAACCTTTGATCGTCGGGTTTATTGCTGTCGGTATCCTTCTTGGACCTTCTGTGACCGGTTTAGTTACAGCTAACGATCAGATAGATCTTCTGGCCAAGCTGGGTATTTCATTACTGTTATTCATCGTTGGCTTGAAATTGGATTTGAATATTATCCGGACGATGGGGCCTGTCGCCCTGGCAACGGGAGTCGGACAAGTTCTGTTCACCTCTGTGTTTGGCTATCTCATCGCCTGGGCTCTGGGTTTTAGTGCGATTGAATCACTTTATATTGCGGTTGCGCTTACCTTTTCGAGCACCATCATTATTGTGAAGCTGCTTTCTGACAAGCGGGAAGTAGATGCACTGCATGGCAGAATTGCTGTGGGTTTTCTGATTGTGCAGGATATATTGGTGATTGTGGCGATGATTGCGCTCAATGCCTTAAACGAAACAGAGCGTTCCAATACCCTGACGAGCCAGGCTTTATATATCGTGCTCTACGCGCTGATCTTTGTCGCTGTGATTGCGCTCCTTATGCGTTACGTGCTCTCCGGCTTACTTGATGTTATGGCTCGATCTAAGGAATTATTGGTTCTGTTTTCGATTGCCTGGGCGGTTACCCTGGGGGCTTTAGGCAGCTATTTGGGCTTTAGTAAGGAGGTCGGGGCATTTCTCGCTGGTGTGTCACTGGCATCCACGCCATATCGAGAAGTAATTGCCGCGCGCTTAAGCAGTTTACGGGATTTTTTATTGCTGTTCTTTTTTGTTGACTTGGGGGCA
>JBFHPN010000053.1:0-8777 GCA_041592735.1 Oleiphilaceae bacterium
CAGCAACCGGTGAATACGGTGATATGGTCGAGATGGGTATTCTTGATCCTGCCAAAGTAACGCGAACTGCATTGCAGTCAGCAGGTTCTGTTGCGGGTCTGATGATCACAACTGAATGTATGATCACTGATATCGTCGAAGAAGGCGGTTCATCCGGTATGCCAGATATGGGCGGCATGGGTGGTATGGGCGGAATGATGTAGTCGCTCATTTTCTCACAAAAAAACTCGACTTCGGTCGAGTTTTTTTTTGTATGGCGCGGCCTGGTGACTTGATGGCCAGGGTGCGTTAAAAAAACGACGGCTTTCCTCAATTAAAGTGTGGAGTTGTTCATAAAAAAGGCAGTTGCGTGGCTTCGAAATGTTATCTGGTATGAAAAACAGGTAATAAAGCTAGATTTAGCCCGCTAAATAGTCTGTAATTGTGTACTTTTTTTAAAGCAGTTCTATTTTCGGGTTTTACGTGATTAAGAAAATTACCCTTTACGTTTTTGTGTTTTTATTAAGTCTGCTGTTGTTTCTGGTGGCGTTTTTTCCGGCCAATGTATTGTGGGAAAAATTGGTTCAGCCACAAGTCAATCTGGAGCAGCTGGGTCTGCGTGTCGACAAGATTCAGGGGACGGTGTGGCAAGGGCAGGCATTAATACACTATCGTTCGATTGCGAGTATTGTCGATTGGGATGTTGATCTTTCCGGCTT
This sequence comes from Oleiphilaceae bacterium, assembly GCA_041592735.1. GTDB lineage: Bacteria > Pseudomonadota > Gammaproteobacteria > Pseudomonadales > Oleiphilaceae > PZPK01. The sequence continues at coordinate 699 of JBFHPN010000053.1, forward strand.
ATTGGCGCTGCGTGTCCCGGCGACATTGAAGGTGAACTCTCAGCTTGGATCGCTCAATGCAAAATTGCGTCTTGGAACATCGCAAAGCGTTTTACTGATTGATCAGGCAGAGGTAAAGCTGGCAGGTCTTAACGCCTTATTGCGTCAGCAGCGGGTCACGCTTGATGGCCTCTTGTTCATTAAAAAATTACAGGTTGAATTGCGCGAATGGCGTCCTGTTTCGGCATTTGGTATGGCTTCGTGGTCGGGTGGCAATATTGCTTACCCTGCGGGAAGAGAAGTGCATGAGCGTAATTTGCCCATGTTCAAGGCAGATCTCGACACCCAGGATGGTGCGATAAGGCTGGCTATCCGCGACGCTAATGCCAGTTTTGATGTAATTTCTGCGACCCTGGATGCTAACGGGCAGGGTATGATGAGTATTACCAGGCGTCTGTTGGATTTATCAAACGAGCCTTGGTCATTGAACTCAAGGGAGCAGGACGTCGTATTTAAAGTAAAAAAAGATCTTTTTAAGGCCGAGTAACCCACTGTGTTGAAATATGAATCAAAAATCATTGCCATTATCCAGCATAGTTTAATTTTGTTGCTCCTGATCTATGCTGCGTTTTGGCTTGCAAAGCTTATCTGGTTCAGTGTTTCGCCTGTTCCTTCGAGTGTTGATGTATTAGTGTTGCCGGCACGTCAAGTAACGCTTCAGTCAGAGGATTCTGGTAAAGCGAGACAATTGCCATCTTTTCATCTTTTTGGTGAGGCGGGAAAAGTCATCGCAAAACCAAAAGATGAGCCGGTTGTGGCACCAAAAACCAGCTTGCGGCTGATTTTAAAAGGCGTATTTACGGCCAAAAATTCAGGTGTCTCGGGGGCGATTGTTGAGGAGATGGGGCGTTCCGCTGATTATTATCCTATTGGTGCTTTATTACCCGGTAATGCCACGCTAGAGGAAGTGTATGAAGATCGTATTTTGCTGCGTCGAAATGGTCGTCTTGAAACATTAGCATTTGACGAAAAGACATTATCCGGTGAGAGTGCTATAACTAAAACAGTGGCAAATGATAAAAAGCCGGAACGGCAAGTGAATCAGGCTCCCGAAATGGAAGTAAAGACGCCTGAACAGTTTATTGATGAGGCCACGCGCCAGTTAACCGATAATCCAGAGCAAGCCCTTCAATCTGTCGGCTTGGCAGCGTCTGCAGATGGTTACGTCTACCAGGGGGGCAATCCGATGTTATCTGGTATGAATCTGCAAAAGGGTGATGTCATCCGTTCCGTGAATGGGCATAATCTGGGTGATATTAAAAAAGATAAGAATTTAATGAAGAGTCTCTATGAGCAAGGCACGCTTGAGGTCGAAGTGGTTCGGAATGGTGCGAGTTTTTATATCAACTATCCATTAAGGTAATCATTCTTGAGGCTTAATGCTCGGAAAAAATAATAAACCTGGTTTACAGTGTCTGTACGACAAAATATTTGGGAATAGCTATGTGTTTTTCTTCGCAATTAACGTTTTTTAAGCGATCCATACTGATCTTGTTGTTAAGTTCGTTTGCTTTTTGCATTTCTGCTGAAGAGCAAACCTGGAAGGTCAACTTGAAGGATGCCGATGTCAGAGCATTTGTTTCGCAGATTGCGGATATAACCGGTTATAGCTTTGTCATTGATCCGAGAGTCAAAGGCAAGGTGACAGTCGTTTCTAATGTGGCTATGAATAAAGAAGCCGTATATGAAATGTTTCTTTCCGTCCTGGGTGTGCATGATTTTGCGGCCATCCCCGGTAAAGATGTGATCAAGATTATTCGTGTAAACGATGCCAAGCAGAGCGCTCAGAATGAACGCTTCATGAGAAAGGTGCCCAGTGAGCAAATCGTCACACGTGTCATACAGGTGAATAATGCGCGCGCCCTGGAATTGGTGCCTATTTTAAGGCCAATGGTTGCTAAATATGGTCATCTTGCCGGTGTTGCGGCTGCAAATGCGCTAATCATCAGTGATCATCTGGCCAATATACAGCGCATCAGTAAAATTATCGATGAGCTCGACAGCCCCTCTAAGTATGAGCTGGAGGTCGTTCAGCTCAATGAGGCCTGGGTTGGTGATATGGTGAAGCTGCTTGAGGAGCTGGCGCCGGGAGAATTGGGGGCGGCCAAAGGCAAGGGAGATGCAAATAAATTCAGCGTGGTTGCCGATCAGCGAAGCAATCGTCTGATTTTAAGGGGTGATGAGGCATTTCGGGAAAAAATGCGAGAGCTGATTGCAAAGCTGGATCAACCTACGTCAACAGGCGGCAAAACCAAAGTGATTCGTTTAAAGCATGCCGAAGCGAAAGATTTGGCTGAATTGCTGAAAGGTTTGATGGGGGATATCAGCAGCGAGGCGGCAAAAGGTCAGGGTCAGCAAAAGTCAGATGCCAGTGTCTATGCGGATGAAAGCTTAAATGCTCTGGTAGTGCGTGCAGAACCCTCGGTCATTCAAGAGTTGGAAGGTATTGTTGAGCAGTTGGATGTGCGCAGGGCGCAGGTTTTGATTGAAGCAGCAATCGTCGAAATATCAGATGATAATGCGAATGCGCTGGGTATTCAGTGGGCTTTATTTGATAAAGGCTCATCGGTTCCGGGTGCCTTGACTAATTTCAGTACGGCAGGTCTGTCAACGGCTAGTTTGCTGGGAGCACTGATTTCCAAAGAAAACAGCTCCGATGGATCAATTGATGCCTCAGGCCTCAAAGGTGTTGGTGATGGTTTGACCTTGGGTCTCGGGCGTTCCAGTAATAGTGGTGTCAGTTGGGGAGCTCTGCTGCAGGCCTTGGAAGGCGATGCCAGTGCGAATGTTCTCTCCACGCCTAAAGTCATTACGATGGATAATCAGCAATCCTCAATCATTGTGGGTGAAAATATTCCGATTATTACGGGTCAGTCGACCTCCAGTGGTGCGGGCACGGCAGATCCGTTCACAACCATTGAGCGTCAGGATGTGGGTGTGAAGTTGATTGTCACGCCCAGTATCAGTGAGGGTGATCTGGTCAGACTGGAAATTGAACAGGAAATATCCAACGTCAAAGATTCATCACGTGGCGCCGATATCACCACCACCAAACGCCAGATCAAAACCAACGTTCTGGCGGATAATGGAGAAACCATCGTGCTCGGTGGTCTGATTACCGACAACGTGATTATGAGTGAAAGTAAGGTGCCTTTATTGGGTGATATTCCTTGGTTAGGGCGTTTGTTTAGAAGCGAAAAAGCATCTGTCACCAAACAGAATCTGGTTGTGTTCCTCAGGCCGACCATTTTACGTAATAAAGAAGATAATCGAGCTGTCGCGGTCGAGAAGTTTGATCAGTTGTGGGAGTTAAATCTAGCCATCAAGGCTGAAAACGGCGCTGAGCCTGAAGAGTTGTCTGCCCAGGAAAAACCTGCGATGGATTCCATTTATAAAACCATGCTGATTAAATAATTTTGGCAGCTTGGATAACGATATAAATAAAAAAGCCAAGGTCTATACCTTGGCTTTTTTGTGGGCGTTAACCGGGCTTATTTAGCCAGGTTTTCAGCGACGAAGTCCCAGTTTACCAGCTTCCAGAAGGCTGCCAGGTAGTTTGGTCGTGCGTTGCGGAAATCTATATAGTATGCATGTTCCCACAGATCAACGGTCAACAGTGCAGTTTGTCCGGATGTCATGGGAGTGCCTGCATTGCTGGTGTTAACGATCTCAAGAGAACCATCGGTGTTTTTTACCAGCCATGTCCAGCTAGAGCCAAAGTTGTTGACGGCTTTGTCATCAAATTTTGCTTTGAATTCAGCGAAGGAGCCAAACGCTTTATTGATAGCGTCCGCAACGGCACCTGTTGGTTCACCGCCGCCATTTGGGCTTAAGCAGTTCCAATAAAAGGTGTGGTTCCAGATCTGCGCTGCGTTGTTGAAAACAGGGCCGCTTGATTTTTTGATGATGTCTTCAAGAGACATGTTTTCGAATTCGGTTCCCGGAATGGCGGCATTCAGTTTGGTGACGTAGGTCGCATGGTGTTTGCCATGGTGATATTCAAGTGTTTCCTGAGAAATGTGTGGTGCTAGGGCGTCAATTGCATAAGGTAATGCAGGTAATTCAATCGCCATAATAGGACTCTCCATTGATTTTGAGTTATTTAAATTGTCTTGCGAACATGAAGCAGGCATTGGATTGCAATCGGGCTAACCAATGGAACGCTCTTGGCGCAAGAAGTGTGGTAACGACGTTGTTAGCTAATTGATCAGCAATCATAGCATTGATCCTGAAAGAAGCCAAAGCCGAAACTGCTTTAACTTGAATGCCTTAGCGCTTTCAGAGCACTACTTTATACGTCGTAAATGCTTTTTTGGTTTGTCGTTATTTTGCTGGTTTTTTATGTCTTTGTGGTTTTTTTTAAAAGGCCTGTTTTTAGAAGGTGTTTTGGCTGGCAGATTCACTTCTGTGCTGATGAAAGCGCCTGGTTCAAGTGTGCTGACTTTCCAGGGGCCGATCGCCACACGTATCAGGCGTAAAGTAGGGAAGCCTACTTCGGCCGTCATTCTGCGAACCTGGCGGTTCTTGCCTTCTGTGATGGTTAGTTCAATCCATGAGGTCAGATCATTTTTCCGATACCGAATAGGTGGCGTGCGTTCCCAGATGGCCGGGGGTTCAATTAATCGGGCTTTTGCCGGTTTTGTCAGGCCATCTTTCAGTAATACACCGTGTTCCAATGTATCAAGGGCGGGCTGATTAATGAGGCCTTCAAGCTGAACCCAGTAGGTTTTAGGTAGTTTGTGTCTGGGGTCTGCAATTCTGGCTTGAAGCTCTCCGTCGCCAGTCAGAATCAGCAAGCCTTCTGAGTCGTAATCTAATCTCCCTGCGGGATAAATGCCTGTATGTGGAATAAAGTCGGCAAGGGTTGCGCGCCCTTCAGTATCAGTGAATTGCGACAGGACATTGAAAGGCTTGTTAAAAAGATAGAGCGTTGCCATGAATTCCGGCTGAGATATTTGCGTGCATAAAGGTGCACAGCTCCTGTTCAGGAGCTGAATGCAGAATTAATTGTCAGCGCAGTTTATACTGATTCTGTCCGCTTTGCAGTGGCTGCAGGCTGCTCTTGAGTCTGTATGGTTGCTGGCTGCTCATTATTTGCTGTCGGTTCTTCGACAGAAATAAACTCATCGTGATCGACCGATTCGCGTTTAGCGTTCTCGAGTGCGCAGATGTTGACGGCATGAAAACCTTTATCGCCCGGCTGTTTTTCAAATTGAACCGCCTGGCCGGCTTTCAGGGTTTTATAACCTTCCATCTGGATGGCAGAGAAATGAGCAAAAAGATCTTCACTATGGCCGTCTTCAACGATAAAACCATAACCTTTAGCATTGTTGAACCACTTGACTGTACCTTGAGGCATAACGACTCCCGTGTCACAAACATCCCGTTGTAAAGTGATATCAGCTTTAACCATGCCTGGTGGCCGAGCAGTAAAGCTTCACTTTGTGGAACGTTGGAATATTATTTTTATTGGCATTCTGATGCGACCTGCATCGGGCTACTACTGTTGAATATTTTTGGTGCATAGTCAAGCGTTAGGCTTAAAATAAGTGACTCTGTTAAGGGTTTTGCTATTTCATTAACGGATAGCATTTTCATGTGATTATTCTTTTTCTTTATTGGCGCAAGTGTTGCAAAATAGTGCTAACTCCCCCATATAAAGATAAATGTAAAAAAACGTATCAAGCTATGAGTAAAATTCGAAATTCTCTACTAATATTATCTCAAGGAACGAAAAGTTTACCTGATCACGATAACGGGCAGCTTTTGGCGCCGGCAAAACCGGCTTTGAAACGACCCTCTATGTATCAGGTGATCATGTTGAACGATGACTACACACCCATGGACTTTGTGGTAGAAGTGTTATTGTCGTTCTTTGGAATGAGCGAAGAGAAAGCAACACAGATTATGTTAACCGTGCATACCCAAGGCCAGGCTGTTTGTGGCGTGTTTACTCGCGATATTGCAGAAACAAAGGCGGCGCAGGTAAATCAATATGCAGCAGAATCTGGGCATCCCTTGTTGTGTGAAATTAAACAGGTATGAAGTAGCTTCGTAATACAAACGGGTATGAATAGGAAAACTATTGAAATGATGTATACCTTGTCACGTAGATTTATTTATTTTGGGGTGTCCAATGTTAAGTAAAGACCTCGAATTAACCTTGAATGATGCATTTCGCCATGCACGAGAGAAACGTCATGAGTTTATGACGGTTGAGCATCTGTTGCTGGCATTGCTGGATAACGAAGCTGCCCTGCAGGTCTTGAAAGCTTGTGGTTCTGAGCTTTCTGATCTGAAGGCTGAGTTGATAGAGTTTGTCGATTCGACGACACCTCTTATTCCCGTGTCCGATGGCGATCGTGAGACGCAGCCTACCTTGGGTTTCCAGCGCGTATTGCAGAGAGCTGTGTTTCATGTGCAGTCTTCCGGAAAAAAAGAAGTGACAGGCGCAAATGTTCTGGTGGCTATCTTTTCCGAGCAGGAAAGTCAGGCAGTGTATCTCTTGAAAAAGCAGAACATCGCTCGAATAGACGTGGTTAATTACATCTCTCATGGTATTTCCAAGGTGCCTGGTCATACTGAAGCTGAGCGTGATGCTGAGCGAGATACCGGTGGCGAAGAGGGTATGGAAGATGGCGCTCAAAGCAGCCCTCTGGAAAACTATGCGTCTAATCTCAATGAGCAGGCAAGTTTAGGGCGGATAGATCCCTTGATCGGCAGAGAGAAAGAGGTTGATCGGGTCGTTCAGATTCTAGCGCGAAGACGTAAAAATAACCCATTGCTGGTGGGTGAAGCGGGCGTTGGTAAAACAGCTATCGCCGAGGGTTTAGCCAAGAAAATCGTTGATGGCAATGTCCCGGAGATTATTGCTAATGCCGAGGTGTTTTCTCTGGATTTGGGGGCTTTGCTGGCTGGTACCAAGTATCGGGGGGATTTCGAGAAGCGTTTCAAAGCATTACTGGCAGAGTTAAAAAAACGCGAGCATGCCATTCTCTTCATTGATGAGATCCATACCATTATTGGTGCAGGTTCAGCGTCTGGCGGTGTAATGGATGCCAGTAACCTGCTTAAGCCGCTGTTAAGCTCTGGTGAGGTTAGATGTATCGGTTCAACTACATTTACCGAATTCCGGGGTATTTTTGAAAAAGACAGTGCGCTGGCAAGACGTTTTCAAAAAATAGACGTTATGGAGCCAAGTGTTGAAGACACTGTGAATATTCTCAGGGGCTTGAAAACACAATTTGAAGCGCACCATGAGCTCAAGTATTCCGATGAGGCCTTGCGTGCGGCGGCAGAATTGGCGGATCGTTATATTACCGATCGCCATATGCCAGACAAAGCCATTGATGTCATAGACGAAGCAGGTGCGTGTCAGCGCCTGAAGCCGGCGAATCAGCGTAATGCAATGATTACCGTTTCGGATATCGAAGATGTTGTCGCGAAAATTGCCCGTATTCCGCCCAGAAATGTCACGACATCAGATAAAGATATGCTCAGAAATATTGAGCGCGACCTGAAGATGCTGGTATTTGGTCAGGATAAAGCGATTGAATCACTGGCTACGGCCATCAAGTTGTCGCGTGCGGGGCTAAAATCGGCAGAAAAACCGGATGGAGCCTTCTTGTTTTCAGGCCCGACCGGTGTGGGTAAAACTGAAGTCACGAAGCAGTTGGCAACCGTTCTGGGAATAGAGCTGGTGCGCTTCGATATGTCTGAGTACATGGAACGCCATACGGTTAGTCGGCTGATTGGTGCACCGCCCGGCTATGTTGGTTATGACCAGGGTGGATTATTGACGGAAGCAGTAAATAAACATCCTCATTGTGTACTTTTACTTGATGAAATCGAGAAGGCGCATCCGGAAGTATTTAATCTGCTGTTACAGGTAATGGATCACGGTACCTTAACGGATAACAATGGCAGAAAAGCAGACTTCAGACACGTTATACTGGTGATGACCACCAATGCCGGCGCGGAGATGATCAGTCGCCGATCAATAGGCTTTAGCGAGCAGGATCATACGTCTGATGGTATGGA
>JBFHPN010000054.1:0-8745 GCA_041592735.1 Oleiphilaceae bacterium
GTTGGCGTTGCCTGAAAACGCTCATAGGTAAGCCCCATCAGCCCGACATAAAGCAGCAAGACAATCGATAAAGCCCGTACTATTCGCCTTAATGCGCCATCATAAAAACGGGACAAACCACTAAAAAACACATTAAAAGGTTTAAATACTAATTTTCCGAACACTTTATCCAGAATGCGGCTTAACAGATCCTTTTTGGCATCATGTGGTTTGAGTAACAAGGCTGCTAAGGCAGGACTCAAGGTCAGAGAGTTAAAGGTTGATATAATGGTCGAGATCGCAATCGTCAATGCAAACTGCTTGTAAAACTGGCCGGTTAAACCGGAAATAAATGCCGTTGGTATAAACACCGCACTCAATACCAGAGAGGTTGCAATAATAGGCCCTGTGACTTCCTTCATGGCTTGCTTGGTCGCCTCGATAGACGTTTTTCCCAAGGCAATATTGCGCTCAACGTTTTCCACAACAACAATCGCATCGTCTACCACAATACCTATTGCCAAGACCAGACCAAACAGTGATAAGGCATTCAGGGAAAACCCGAACAAATGCATCACTGCAAAGGTACCGACCAGTGACACCGGGACAGCCACCAATGGAATAATGGACGCTCGCCAGGTTTGCAGAAACAGTACGACAACAATAACAACCAGCAACACCGCCTCAAAGAGCGTATAAACGACCGATTTGATAGACCCTCTTACAAAGATGGTCGGATCATAGACGATGGAATACTCAACACCCTGAGGGAAGGTCTTCTGTAATTCTGCCATCCTGGCTCTGACTGCATCTGAAATGTCAATCGCATTTGAACCCGGTCGTTGAAAAATCGGTATCGCTGCAGCGGGTTGATTATTCAACAATGATCTTAAGGAATAGGCATTTGAACCTAACTCAACACGTGCTATATCAGCCAGCCGTGTTATTGCGCCATTATCGCCCACACGGACAATAACTTGCTCGAATTCTTCCAGGGACTCTAACCGCCCTTTTACACTAATCAGCAGTTGAAAGGCATTCTCGCCCGAACTGGGCGGCGCACCGATAGAGCCCGCGGCAGCCTGGCGATTCTGCTCACGAATAGCGCTAATAATTTCAGATGTAGATAAATTCAGTGCAGCTATTTTATCGGGATCCAGCCAAATACGAACCGCAAAGTCACCAGCGCCGAAAACACGTACACCACCAACGCCTTCGATACGGGCCAGCTCATCTTTAACATAGAGGTTCGCAAAATTCGCCAGATACAAGGTATCGTAGCGTTCATCGGGAGACAGAACATGTACCACCATAGTTAAGTCAGGTGATGATTTTTCGGTGGTAACACCTAAGCGCTGAACCTCTTCGGGCAATCGAGGCAAGGCACGACTGACCCGATTCTGAACTTCAACCTGCGCCTCATTTAAATTTGTGCCTAAACCAAAGGTGACAGTAATACTTAAATTACCATCAGCCGTTGCCTGGGAGGAGAGATAGAGCATATTCTCCACCCCATTAATCGCTTGTTCCAGGGGGGTGGCTACCGTGTCGGCTATTACCTCAGGATTGGCGCCAGGATACGCAGCACTCACCACGACAGTGGGTGGTACAACTTCCGGGTATTCGGTGATAGGCAACTGGAACATGGCAATGGCACCCGCCAGAAAAATCATCACAGACAACACTGCTGCAAAGATTGGCCGATGTATAAAAAATTGTGAAAATTTCATATCAAATGGCCTTATTGAGCATCTACAGGTGCTCGTAGCGAGAGCATGTCAATTTTTTCCGGGACAACCGGCATACCCGGGCGAACCATGTGCAAGCCCTTCACAACAATCTGGTCACCTTTGTTGAGCCCTGCATTAATAACGCGCAGATGCCCCTGCCTAACGCCCAAACTGACTGGCTGGTATTCCAGCATATTCTGATCACCGACGCGCAACACATACTTGTTACTTAAATCGGTAGAAATAACCTGCTCATCAATAAGTATCGCTTCAACAGGCGCACCTACTTGCATACGAATTCTGGCAAACATACCCGGCGTCAAACGATCATCAGTGTTTGCAAAACTTGCTCTCAAACGGATGGTACCCGTAAGCGGATTGATCTGGTTATCTATAAAATCAATTTTACCGGTATGTGTGAACTGTGAAGCCCCCGCCAACTGCAATTGAGCCACCGCGCCAAGTTGCTTATCGCCTTTGAGAAGGCGTCTTTCAGTGAGTCGAATAAAGGTGTTTTCATCCACATCAAAATACGCATGTATTTCTTTTATGGACACGATACTGGTCAGCACGGTGTCGCCCTGAGTGACATAATTTCCTTGGGTAATATTCGCATTGGAAATACGGCCCGATATCGGTGCCACCACTTGCGTATAACTCAGATTTAATTTTGCATTTTCCAGTGCCGCTTCGATAGCATCGGCATCAGCCCTGGCCTTGATTAATTGCGTGTTGCGATTATCTAACTGTTCCTGAGAAATAGCATTGGTTTGCTTGAGACTTGAAGCACGCTCTACATCTCTTGTTGCCAAGGCGATCTGAGCCCTTGCACTGTTCAGCTCTGCTTCAAGGCGGCGAACTTCAGCTTTAAATGGGGCGTCGTCTATGGTGAATAATAAATCACCTGAATTGACAAAGGCTCCCTCCGTGAACGCAACATCTTTCAAATATCCAGATACTCGAGGCCTTAGTTCAACCCGTTCTGCGGATTCAAGCCTTCCGGTAAAGGTTTCCCATAGTTCAATCGTTTTAGCAACAACCTCTGCCGTGGTTACCGGCATAGCTGGGGGAGGGCCATTTTCTTGAGACGCAGGCATGCTCTCAGAGGTATCATTCTGACAAGCTCCGATCAGCAGCGCTAACAGGAAAATACCTAAACGTGTCGCCGTTTTTTGTAATAATTTAGACATTGATATACTCGACTTACAGATCAAGATTGTTCTTTGAAAATATGCCAACAGTTTCCCAACGCATATGCAGAAACATATACAGGAATGGAATACTAGCACCGAAGAAGACTTCCTGTAACACCAGAATTCGATAAACTGCTAGAATAGTGCCAACGGAACGGTGAGTTCCCTCAGTTGCAAAATCTACTCATTATTTTCATCAAATAGTTCTTACAACATGAATCAAGCAACGCAAGATGCCCCACTCGACATTATCTATCAAGACGACTACCTGATCGCCATTCATAAACCGGCAGGCTTATTGGTGCACAAAAGCCCCATAGACAAGCATGAAACACGTTATGCAATGAAACTGTTAAGGGATCAGATTGGTCAATGGGTATACCCTGTTCACCGCCTGGATAAACCAACATCCGGTCTTTTGCTTTTTGCACTGCAAGCGGATACAGCCCGGCAAATAAGCCAGCTTTTTGAGCAAAAATTAATTACTAAATACTATCAGGCCCTTGTAAGAGGTTTTCCCCCAGATGCAGTTTCGATCAATCACCCCCTGAAAGAAATTGCCGTATTTAAACATCTACAAAAGAAAGCCGATGAAATGATTGCCAAAGATGCCATCACCTCACTAACAACACTAACACGGTTTGAACTACCCTACCCTGACGGCCGCTTTCCCACAAGCCGATACAGTCTGGTTGAATTAAAACCTCAAACAGGCAGAAAACATCAGTTGCGACGACACCTCAAACACATCAGCCATCCAATTATCGGGGATGCCAAATACGGAAAAGGAGAACACAATCGTTTTTTTCAAACTCAGTTTTTATCTAAGCGTTTAATGCTGGCAGCAACTCAGCTTAAGTTTGAGCATCCGGTTACCCGGCAAATGGTGGCGCTTGAATGTGCGCCGGAAGAATCTTTCACCAACACTATGGGAAAAATAACAGCCTTCGAATTTCACGCACCGTGAAAATAAGGCAAAAAAAAACCGATATCCTGAGATATCGGTCTATTTTCTTAGGTCAGCCTGAAGGATGACCCAAGTTCATATTATAATGCTGCATCCAGTTCAGGAACAGCTTCAAACAAATCAGCAACCAGACCATAGTCGGCAACCTGGAAGATGGGAGCATCTTCGTCTTTGTTAATCGCAACAATCACCTTACTACCGGACATACCTGCGAGATGCTGGATAGCACCCGAGATACCGACAGCGATGTACAAGTTTGGCGCCACAATTTTACCTGTTTGACCCACTTGCATATCATTCGGCACAAAACCGGCATCAACCGCAGCACGCGAAGCACCCACAGCAGCACCGAGCTTATCAGCAACTGATTCAAGAATTTTGAAGTTATCGCCATTTTGCATACCGCGACCACCGGAGATAACAATATCTGCAGCCGTTAATTCAGGTCTGTCTGACTTGGCCATTTCTTCACTTACGAATGCTGAGATACCTGCATCTTGCACAGAACTAACAGCTTCAACGGAAGCAGAGCCACCCTCAGCGGAAACCGGATCGAATGCTGTGCCACGTACAGTAATTACCTTGATGGCATCAGACGATTGAACGGTAGCGATCGCATTACCCGCATAAATTGGACGAACAAAAGTGTCTGCAGACTCAACACGAATAACGTCAGACAATTGTGTCACATCAAGAAGTGCTGCGACGCGCGGCAGAAAGTCCTTACCCGTTGTTCCTGCAGAAGTCAGGATATGTGAATACCCTTTACCTAATTCAACCACTAACAGAGACAAATTTTCAGCCAAGTGATGCGCATACGCAGCATTGTCAGCTAATAATACTTTATTTACACCGCCAATTTTCGCAGCAGCCTCAGCAGCGGCTGCACAGCCTTCACCGGCAATCAGCACATCAATATCACCACCGATGGCTTTAGCCGCTGCAAGAACGTTTAAAGTTACCGGTTTGATAGAACCATTTTCATGATCCGCGATTACTAAAATACTCATTTAGATCACCTTCGCTTCGTTCTTGAGTTTATCGACCAGCTCAGCCACGCTTGCAACCTTGATACCAGCAGAACGTTTGGCAGGCTCTTCAACTTTCAGCACCTTAACGGTAGACGCAATATCTACACCCAGATCAGCAGGAGAAACCACATCCAAAGGCTTTTTCTTTGCTTTCATAATATTTGGCAAAGAGGCGTAGCGAGGCTCATTCAAACGTAAATCTGTAGTTACCACAGCAGGAAGATTCAATGCAACGGTCATCAGACCACCATCGATTTCTCGGGTTACATTGACTTTATCCCCTTCGACCGCAACTTCTGATGCAAAAGTGCCTTGACCCATACCAGTCAATGCCGCCAGCATCTGACCTGTTTGGTTGTTATCTGAATCGATAGATTGCTTGCCCAGTATCACTAGCTGTGGGGCTTCTTTTTCAACAACCGCTTTTAATAACTTGGCTACCTGAAGAGACTGAACATCTTCGTCAGTTTCAATCAGAATACCGCGATCAGCACCCAGAGCCAGGGCAGTACGAATTTGCTCCTGCGCCAGTTTCGGTCCGATTGATACAACGATAATTTCCGTCGCAACACCTTTTTCTTTAAGGCGCACTGCTTCTTCTACAGCAATTTCACAAAACGGATTCATTGCCATTTTGATGTTAGTCAGATCAACACCTGAATTATCAGGCTTTACTCGTACTTTGACGTTATAGTCAATAACTCGTTTAACTGCGACCAGAACCTTCATAGATTCCTCGTTAATTAGCAAATGAAAATTAGAGGCCTTCAACTTCTAATTCTTAGTGAATTATTAAAGATGACAAGATAGACCCGGATAAAGGCGAAATGCATCGCAATCATAGTGTTCTGACAAGCGCATTTACCACTATTTATTGCATACGATTTGTTATATGCAAGTCACAGACAGGCAACTGTAGGCAGAACTCATCTCTGTTTGGCATTCAAATTCAAACAGCAACGGCATTCGCGAAGGCGATGATTCTGCCGACAAATCACTTTTAGGTCAATACTTGCCCCGAAAATCCATTATTTTTGACACTTTTATTCCACTAATGCCCCATAATAGGGAGCATATATCTTACTTCTGGCCAGGCTTAGTTCATTTCTTTTACATAAGCTGAAGAACAAGGTAAAATTCAAACAAACGTTTGAAAGGCAGTGCCTGCTTTTTAAATGTTCTGAAAATTCCACTTAAACCTGGACTATTCATCGGTCACATACATAGCCTTTATACAGGCCGCTGAATTATACTAACTATTTACTATCGCATATGCATGAGGAGACTAATTGTGGAACGTGAATCGATGGAGTTTGACGTACTCATTGTCGGCGGTGGCCCCGCTGGTTTATCAGCGGCCTGTCGCATAAGACAAATTGCCGAAGAGACTGGAAAAGAAATCAGTGTATGCGTAGTTGAAAAAGCAGCAGAAGTAGGTGGTCACATACTTTCCGGTGCTGTTATAGAAGACAGAGCCCTGGCAGAACTTTTCCCGAATTACAAAGAAATGGGCGCCCCTTTAAATACACCAGTAAAGGCCGATGAAGTTTATTTTCTAACCAATAATGAAAAAGGTCTTAAAACCCCAAACTGGATGATTCCAAAGCCAATGCACAATGATGGCAATTACATCGTCAGCCTTGGCAACGTCGTTCGCTGGTTAGGCGAACAAGCAGAAGCACTGGGCGTAGAAGTTTATCCAGGATTCCCTGCGGCAGAACTGATCATTGAAGATGGCACCGTCAAAGGCATTATCACCGGCGATATGGGCTTGAACGAAGCAGGCGAACAAACTGACGCCTATATGCCAGGCATGGAACTTCGCGCCAAATATACTGTATTTGCAGAAGGCTGCCGTGGCCACCTTGGCAAACAATTAATTAAGCATTTCGAGCTTGATAAAGGGAAAGATGCCCAACATTACGGTATTGGCATCAAAGAGCTTTGGGATATTCCCGCGGAGCAGCACAAAGAAGGCCTGGTGCTTCACGGCACAGGTTGGCCTCTGAACGAGTCATCCTCTACAGGCGGTTTCTTTCTGTACCATGCTGAAAACAACCAGGTAGCGGTTGGCCTAATCACAGATTTAGCTTACTCAAATCCTCATGTAAGTCCTTTTGACGAATTTCAGCGTTTAAAGCATCACCCTGTACTAGCCCAACACCTCAAAGGCGGCAAGCGGGTTTCCTATGGCGCCAGAGCTATCACTAAAGGCGGCCTGAACAGCTTACCTAAAATGACGTTCCCCGGTGGCCTAATTGTCGGCTGCGATGCCGGCACCTTGGATTTTTCCAAAATCAAAGGCACACACACCGCGATGAAGAGCGGTATGATTGCCGCTGAAGAAATTGCAAAAGCCATTTCAGCTGATCGCGCGAATGATGAAATCAAAGAATTTACGACTGCTTTCGAAAATTCATGGGTTTATAAAGATCTGCACAACAGCCGAAACTTTGGCCCGGCAATGCATAAGCTAGGCATGTGGGGCGGCGCAGCCTTCAACTTTATTCATCATAACCTGTTCCCTATTCCATTAACCCTGCATGACACTGTTCCGGACCATGCAACCCTGAAACCGGCCAGCGAATGCAAAAAGATCAATTACCCCAAGCCGGATGGCGTGCTGAGCTTTGCCAAACTGGATTCTGTCTTTATCGGTAACGTAAACCATGCCGAACATCAACCTTGCCATTTGAAACTGCAAGATGCCTCAATTCCATTGCAGCATAACTTACGCAAATTTGATGAGCCCGCACAACGCTATTGCCCAGCAGGCGTTTATGAGATTGTTGAAGAAGCCAGCGGAGACAAGCGCTTTCAGATCAACTCTCAAAACTGTGTTCACTGTAAAACATGTGATATTAAAGACCCTGCTCAAAATATCACTTGGGTCACACCAGAAGGCGGCGGCGGCCCTAACTATCCAAACATGTAAACCATGAATCATAAAGTAGCTTCGGCTGCTTTATGATCACTTTTTTCAGACACAAAAAAACCACCGTTAAGGTGGTTTTTTTGTGTCTCAGTGCAGACTCATTGCCAGATAATTTTCTGTTTACTTGCGTACCATTTATCCTGATGCGGCTTGTAAACATCCTCAATCACATTACGCTTGATCTTCATGGTTGGCGTCAGGAAATCATTCTCGATCAACCATTGATCTTTGACAATCACCATAAAATCCAACTGTTCATGTGGATCAACCGAAGCATTCACTTCCTTCATCAGGGCCAGCAAACTTGGCTCAAGCTCCTTACGGAAATCAGGATCAGCATGCTGGGCAAAGGTTTCGTCAGACAACATTACCAAGGCATGCGGCTGAGGGCAATCAGCACCCGTTACACAAACCATCTCAATTGCGTCATGACCAATGATTTTATTTTCGATAGGCGCAGGTGCGACATATTTGCCTTTACTGGTTTTAAACATTTCCTTGATACGGCCCGTAATTTTCAAACGGCCTGCACTGTCAATTTCACCTTTATCGCCCGTCATTAAAAAGCCATCTTCGGTGAAGCTTTCTTTGGTTTTCTCTTCATCCTTGTAATAGCCCATCATCGTGGCAGGACTTTTAACCTGAATTTCACCAATCTCAGAAATGCGATGTTCAACGCCTGGCAGCGGCTCACCGACATAACCTACTTTTGAACGGCCAGGCATAGAAATGTGCGAGTAGGCAAAGTTTTCCGACATACCATAACCTTCAAGCAATTCCAGCCCAAGGTTTCGATACCAATTGATAATATCCGCAGATAATGGCGCAGAACCACTGCCCGCAAAACGACAATGCTCCAGACCTAAAGCGGTAAGAACTTTCTTCTTCACCAGCTTGGAAACAACTGGAA
>JBFHPN010000055.1:0-8649 GCA_041592735.1 Oleiphilaceae bacterium
CATTCAAGTATAGTTCAGCTTTTTTATTTTAAGCGCTCCGCTTATAACGTTGTGATCTAACAAAGTAAGACTAAATGACAAAATAACCATTTAAAATAACAAGCATAATTTAAAAACGAACACAACCACTATATATAGTTATTATTAAAAATTAGTGTTCACTAATTTCAAACCTCCGCACATACTTATATCTACCGAACTTGAAAAAAATTATCTCATTATTTTCTTGACATCCTTGCATTCTGGGCTTGCTTATTCAGTTAGTTTTATTTTTAAAAAACATCGAAATTGATCTTCACAAAACACAATATGCTGTTATAATTTTTCAAAATCTACCGATATATAGTGTAAAGCATAATAAAACAGGCACTGTATGTAGATTATAAAAAACGATCAGGGAATTACCTACAACAGGTCAGATCACACTTTCTCTCGCTTAATTGCCCTTTATTTATCAGCATTAAGTTTGAGTTTGTGTCCGGTAAGCAGGCTACCACCCATAATAATACAAACACTATATATAGTTATTTCAATCTGCTGATCATTGCGCTCCACAGCATTTAAACCGATTTAAATAACCATATCCTGTTGAATCAAATCTATAAGCAGAGGTCATGCATGAACGCCAAAGTTGAACCACTCGTTTCTCCACTCCCGATGCAAGCAGCTTCACAAGATATCTGGCACACCAAATATCAACTGAAAACCAAAACAGGTGAAGCCGTTGATCAGGATATCGACAGCACCTACGAGCGTGTTGCACGGGCTTTATCACAAGTTGAAGAAGAGAGTAAGCGGGAATCCGTGTATCTGGATTTCAAGTGGGCACTTAAACATGGCGTCATCCCCGCGGGCCGAATCATGTCAAACGCAGGTGCAGGCGAGCACAAACCCGCTACATCCACTATTAACTGTACCGTCTCGGGCACGGTTTTTGATTCCATGGATGACATTCTGCTTAAGAACCACGAAGCCGGTCTAACACTCAAAGCGGGCTGCGGTATAGGCTATGAGTTTTCCACACTGCGCCCTAAAGGTGCTTATGTTGCCGGCGCAGGTGCGACCACATCAGGCCCTTTGTCTTTTATGGATATCTTCGACAAGATGTGTTTCACCGTGTCGTCTGCCGGTGGCCGTCGTGGTGCGCAAATGGCAACCTTCGATGTACATCACCCTGACGTACTCGACTTCGTACGCGCAAAACGTGAAGATGCGCGCTTACGTCAATTCAACTTATCATTATTAATTACCGAAGACTTCATCAATGCCGTCAAGAACGATGCAGACTGGCAGTTATCCTTTCCGGTGACCGCTGAAGAAGCCACTGAAGACAAACTGGATTTAAGCGACACGACCCGTTTCACCTTCCGTCGCTTCCCGGTTAAAACCGGCTACATCACCAATGATGAAGGCTTGGTAGCCTGTCGAATCTACAATACCGTAAAAGCCAAATTTATCTGGGACAGCATCATGACGTCCACCTACGATTTTGCTGAACCCGGCTTCATTCTGATCGACAAAGTCAATGAAATGAATAACAACTGGTTCTGTGAAAATATTCGGGCCACCAATCCATGTGGTGAACAACCTTTACCCCCCTATGGAAGCTGCTTGCTTGGTTCGATCAATCTGACCAAGTTTGTTGAACGCCCCTTTACCGACAAAGCCTCGTTTAACTTTGAAAAGTACAAGAAAGCCGTTGCCATCTTTACCCGTATGCTCGATAACGTTGTTGAAATCAATGGCCTGCCGTTAATCGGCCAGCGCAACGAGATTAATTTCAAGCGTCGTCACGGTATGGGTATTCTGGGTCTGGGCTCTACACTGACCATGCTGAAAATGGCCTACGGTTCAGAAGAATCCATCGAATTCACAGAAACCGTTAACCGGGAAATGGCTCTGGAAGGCTGGCGTCAGGGTTTAGCACTTTCTGAAGAGAAAGGCCCCGCCCCGATCATGGAAGAAACCTATACTGTCGATGAAGAGATGCTGGCAAAACGTCCGGAAATGCGCGCCGACGGCTACAAGCCTGGTGATGAAATCAAAGGCCGTGTGCTGCACGCTCGTTACAGCCGTTATATGCAAAAGATCGCAGAATATGAGCCTGAGCTGATTGAACAGCTGGCGGAAAAAGGTGCACGATTCACGCACCACACATCTATTGCACCTACTGGCACGATTTCGCTTTCATTAGCCAATAACGCGAGTAATGGTATTGAGCCAAGCTTTGCCCACCATTATGCGCGCAACATTATCCGCGAAGGCAAGAAGACCAAAGAGAAAGTAGATGTATTCTCCTATGAGCTTTTGGCTTACCGCCATTATGTTAACCCGAAAGCCATGCCCTTCAGCCAGGATCCGGAATCCAAACTACCAGACTATTTTATTTCGGCCGATGAAGTTACCCCCAAACAGCATGTTGATATTCAGGCAGCTGCTCAGAAATGGGTTGATTCTTCAATCTCGAAAACAGCCAACATTCCGACTGACTTCCCATACGACGAGTTCAAAGACATCTATATGTATGCCTATGAGCAAGGTCTGAAAGGTTGCACCACATTCCGTTTTAATCCTGAAGCATTCCAGGGCGTATTGGTGAAAGAATCTGATCTTGAAAACACCACGTATGAATTCACGCTGGAAGACGGAACTAAAGTAGTCGCGAAAGGCAATGAAGAAATTGAATATGACGGTGAAATGCACTCTGCTGCCAATTTATTTGATGCCTTAAAAGAAGGCACTTACGGTAAGTACTAGGCAGAAAGTTCGCATTCACAAATCAACGTTTACATGGCTGATCACGGGCATATTCTGCCAGATCAGCCCAGAATCACAGGTCTATCATCATGGCGATTAAAATAGAAAAGAAAATTGTCGGCTACCAGGTCAACACTGCAAAACCCGTTACTGAAGTACCCAGCAAACCCAAAGTAGTGCCGATTGAAATGAATGAAACCGTGAAACGGCCAGATTTTTTATTAGGTTCCACCTATAAAATCAAACCGCCCGTTTCAGAGCACGCGTTGTATATCACCATCAATGACATTATCTTGAACGAAGGCACCGACCACGAAACCCGTCGCCCTTATGAAGTGTTCATTAACTCAAAATCCATGGAGCACTATCAATGGGTTATTGCCCTGACACGCGTTATTTCGGCCGTGTTTCGCAAAGGCGGTGATATTACCTTCCTGATCGAAGAGCTTTCGTCTGTCTATGACCCGAATGGTGGTTATTACAAAAAAGGCGGTATCTACATGCCATCTTTAGTGGCTGAGATCAGCTCCGTAATTGAAAAACACATGAAAACCATTGGTTTGATTGAGCATGAAGAACTCAGCGATACCGCGAAAGAAATTCTGGCTGAAAAAAAAGCCCAGTTTGAACAAAAGCATAACGATTCACCTGAAGATAACCCCTTCCCGGCAAATGCATCACTGTGCAAGAAATGCCACAACAAGTCGGTGATTGTGATGGACGGTTGCCAGACCTGTTTAAACTGCGGCGACAGCAAGTGCGGTTAAACCCGCACTAACGACCCTGTTACTACTTAGGGCCATACCTACTGCTTTTTTGCATCTCTCCAGGTATGGCCTTTTTTTTTGCTCCGCGCTTCTAAATCCGCTATTTAATCCATACTTTTGGCAAATCCTTCCAGCGCGTGGTATAAGCCGGTGACTTCATATTCCGCTGCATTTTCCATGACTGATTAATGCCTTCGCTGGCAAAAACAACCGGTGAATGCAGCGCATTAATACGGTCAACAACCGCCATCAGCCGCTTGGACTGTTCCGACTGGCTTGGCTGAAAGGCATCCAGCTGCTCAGGACGCGCGGCATACAGTTCAATCAAGCCGACACCGGCTTTGGCAAAACGGACATCTCTCTTGAAAATCTCATCCCGTATTGCCTGTCGAGCCGCACGGCTGATAATACGCGTATCATTGGTCGCATACGGCAATTTGATGATCACTGAACGGCTGTAAGGCGGATTCGATGCAAATGCCGAAGAGGCAAAGACCAGTATGGTTTTTACCAAACCATCCTGCTTACGCAATTTGGCGCAAGCCCTTCTGGCATATTGGCTGACAGTCTGTTCCAACAAGGTACAATCGGTTATTTTCTGCCCGAAAGAACGGGTCGCATAGATCTGCTTTTTAGGTGCCGGCGATTCATCTAGTGCATAACATTCAATGCCTCTCAATTCATCAAGCGTGCGCAACATATTAATACCGAACA
The DNA here is from genome assembly GCA_041592735.1 of Oleiphilaceae bacterium. GTDB lineage: Bacteria > Pseudomonadota > Gammaproteobacteria > Pseudomonadales > Oleiphilaceae > PZPK01. The sequence continues at coordinate 4,239 of JBFHPN010000055.1, forward strand.
ACTTGCGCATATACTTGCGATCCTGCTGCATTAAATCCCGAACACTGTAGACATTCATCAAGGCTAAGCGTGCCGAAATACGCGATCCTACTCCCCATATTTTGCGCACAGGTATTTTTGCAAACACCTTCATCCAGTCATTCACATCCTCAATCACACAGACATGATCACAACGCGCTGAGTGCTTGGCAATATAACTGGCCAGCTTGGCTAATGTTTTAGTGGCACCCACCCCTACACCAACAGCCAGGCCGGTATGCTGTTTGACCGTTTTTCGAATCCGATGGGCATACGCCGGCAGACTTTCAGATTGACATAAAGGGCCAACCCGTGTGGCAGGCGTCATGCCTTTAAGCGATAAGAACGCTTCGTCGATCGAATAGATTTCGATATCCGGTGAAAACAATTCCAGCGTGCGCATCACTCGGGATGACAAGTCACCGTATAATTCATAATTGCTGCTGAACACATGCACGCCGTGCGCCTGGAGCTGCTCTTTCACCTGAAAATACGGCACCAGATCGGGAATCCCTAAGCGCTTGGCTTCTTTCGAGCGAGCCACGATACAACCATCATTGTTGCTCAGTACGACGACAGGTAAGCCACGCAAATCGGGGCGAAATACCTGCTCACAACTGGCAAAAAAAGAATTGCAATCAACCAGCGCAAACATGGTTTCAGCGACGCGGGCGATGCAAACGAACAGACGATATCACGACACCTTCGATCATGCAGTCCAACTCATCGGGAATCGGAATCGGTGCGTATTTCGGATTAGCGGACACCAGCTGACGGGTTTTCAGGTTCAGAAACTTACAGGTTAATTCGCCTTCTATGGCGGCCACAACAATATCACCGTGCCGCGGCGTGAGAGATCGGTCCACCAGTAAAATATCCTGATTAAAAATGCCGGAACCAATCATGGAGTCCCCTTCTGCCCGCACCAAATATGTTGCAGAAGGATGCTTGATTAATAACTCATCGAGACTCAAATGGCGTTCAATATAATCGTCAGCCGGACTCGGAAAACCCGCCGCCACACGCGATATAAAGTAGCGCAAGGTTAAGGTTGAAGGTTTTAAGGGAACAAGACGCATAACTCACCATATACTGTTTATTTATACAGTATATGTGAATTACAGAATATGTAAATAACAAAGCATCATCCGGAATCGGATACCAGACTAAGCATCCTCATTACGGATTAGCGAATCAATAATCCACACCCTGCCTTGCTTTGATACCGGCTTTGTAGGCATGCTTGATTTCTTTGACTTCAGAAACGGTATCGGCGAGTTCTTTAAGTGCCGCACCACCACCTCGACCGGTGACCACCACACTTTGCTCATAAGGCCTGTTTTTCAGGGCAGTAAGCACTTTGGTTTCATCCAGATAGGAATACGCTAACATATAGGTTAACTCATCCAGCACCACCAGATTGAGGCTCTCATCCTGTAACATTTTTTCGGCAACCGCCCAGGTCCGCTCCGCGGCTTCAATATCGGATGTGCGGTCCTGAGTATTCCAGGTAAAACCTGTACCCATCTGATAAAACTGTACGTCCGGCAGTTTTTCTTTCAAAAATATTTCTTCACCAGACAATTGCTGCCCTTTAATAAACTGCACAACACCGACTTTATGGCCATAACCGGCAGCACGCAGCACCATACCAAAGGCCGAACTGCTTTTACCTTTACCATTGCCCGTCAGCAAGATCATCACACCGCGCTCAGTGTTCGCCTGCGCAATATGTGCATCCACCTTTTCTTTCTGTTTCTGCATTTTCTTTTTGTGGCTTTCGTTTTTGTCTAGCTCTGTCATGTTCTGATGCCTTTAATGATTAACATGATTCCGGACGCGCCGGACCTCGTCAAAATGTTCACAAATTGTCTGCATACCGTCCAAGGCGCGTACCGAAAAACGATGTACGATATCGCCATTGATATAAAAAACTTGCCGGTTTTGAACGGCGGGTATTTCAGGCCATTTAAGCCAAAAATCCCCTTCCCCCAAACCATGACCATGATGCGAAGGAATAACGATTGCCTCTGGCTTGCGTTCCAGAACAGATTCGATACTGACTTGCGGATAATCGCCAATCGACGCATCAAATATATTTTGCCCGCCACACCCGACCAGCATCTCGTTAATCCAGCTTTGCGCGGCCATGGCACGCAAGGGTTCATTCCATAATTGATAGAAAAATCGTACGGTCTGTTTGTGCGCATGCTGCGCTTTAATGCTATCCAGGCGCGTCATAAACCTGTCCGCTTCGCTACGCGCGCGCTCGGGTAAACCCAGTAATTCACCCAGGCGCAGAATTTCATCCGCAATGCCCGACAAATTGCGCGTCTGGCTACGATAAACCTTAAAACCCAACCGTTCCAGCTGGACAAGATCATCCGCTTTGTTGCCACTCTCCCAGGCGATAATTAAATCCGGTTTTAACACCAGCACTTTCTCGATCTGTATACCGTTGTAACCGCCGATGACCGGAATTGACTTCGCTGCTTCCGGATAATCCGCAAAACTGGTTGTCGCGACAATACGTTCCCCAGCCCCCAACAAATAAATCAACTCAACAGAATGAGGCGATAAGGCAATGATGCGCTGTTTGCTGAAATCCACCGCAAACGCCTGCCATGAAACGCTCACAAGATATACCAGCAAAAACAGACCTAGCATACGTCTTAGCTGCGGCATCATTCACTCCTTCGCGTGCGCTGCTTCAACACAGCTAAAAAGAAAAAGCTTCCGATGGCGGCTGTAATGATGCCGATGGGTAACTCCTGATCATCCATTAAAGTACGTGCCAAGACATCAACCCAGACCATAAAGCAACCGCCAAACAGTGTGCAGGAAACAAAGAAATAACGTGAAAACTGTTTAAACACCCGCCGAATAATATGTGGAATCATCAAACCGACAAAACCTATCCCGCCTGAATTGGCGACCAGTACCGCCGTCATCAGGGAACTTAACAATAACATCGAAATACGCAAGCGATGGATCTCCACCCCCAGAGAACGGGCATTTTCATCACCGGCCAGCGCGGTACGCATTTGTCGGGAAAAGCCTAAAAACAGGGTGAGGCATAACACGACAATGATGACCGGCATCCAAAGATTATCCCAGTTAGCTCGGGTGAAGCTGCCCATGGTCCAGAAAAGCAAGGCAGAAACAGCCTGCGCATCAATCTGATAGAGCACCAGGCTAGTAGCCGCCGCAAACATAAAAGACACCGCAACCCCGGCCAGAAGCATACGTTCGATATGTAAGCCATTACCAGCAAACGCCAACACCAGCAATACCGATAAGGCGCTACCGATAAAAGCCCCGCCGGTGATACCCAACTGCATCAGATCCTGATCCAGCCATACAGCACCGTAACCGGAAAGCATCGCAATCACCAGCACTGCGCCAAAAGAGGCTCCGGAGGATATGCCGAACAAATAAGGATCTGCCAGCGGGTTACGTGTCACCATCTGTAAGACAGCGCCAGCCAGTGAAAGTCCGGCACCGGCTAAAAACGCCAGAATCATTCTCGGCATGCGCAATTCCTGGATGATACGCAACTCGATATCATCCACGTCGCCCGCGAATCCGATTAGCTGCGTAAGCCCCTTAAGCAGGGTGCTGAGCGAAATATCAATGGCGCCGAATGACAAAGAAAACAAGGCACTCAAGAGCGCAGCTAAGCAGGCCAGCAGATACACCAGAGACTGTTTAGACATGATGATACCCATAGGTAATGCGCGGATGGCCATCCATCGGATGTTTATCGACCCAGGCACAGGTTTTAAACACTTCGCTGATCATTTGTTCTGTGAGTACTTCGTCAGGGCTACCTTGGGCCGTGATGTGCCCACCCTGCAAAACAATAATGTGGTCGCAGAATGCGGCTGCCAGATTCAGATCATGAAATGAAGCCAGTACGGTTAAGGCCTCTGCTTTGACCTTGTGTTTAACTTTCTGCAAAACCTCAAATTGATAATGTACATCCAGATGATTGGTCGGTTCATCCATAATCAGTAATAGCGGCCTTTGCAACATAGCACGGGCCAACATGACACGTTGTTTTTCACCCCCTGATAAATGGGCAAATAAGCGATGTTGAAGCGGCACTAAATCATGCTCGAATAACGCCGCCTGTATATGCTGACGATCCTGAGGCGTATCCCATTCAAACAGTTTTTTATGCGGCGTTAAGGCCAAGGCCACCACATCATAAACGGTGAGGCCCAGATGCTCGCTTTGTTCCTGTAAAATAACCGCTATTTTTTGGGCGTTTTGCTTGGGCGGACTCTGCCAAAGATTCTTGCCCTGAAAATAAATTGTGCCGGCATCGGGTTGGTTCACCCCATAAAGGCATCGCATCAAGGTGGATTTGCCGGCCCCATTCGGGCCAATC
>JBFHPN010000056.1:0-8556 GCA_041592735.1 Oleiphilaceae bacterium
TATCTATCATCATCTGTGATATCGATCATTTCAAAACCGTGAATGACACATACGGCCATAAAGCAGGTGATGATTGTTTGCGCCATGTAGCCTTAATTCTCAAAAATACCATTACCCGTTCCGGAGATATTATCGCTCGCTACGGTGGCGAGGAATTTATTATCTTGTTGGTCGATACAGGGCTGGAGGAGGCGAGCAGGCTTGCTCAAACGCTTTGCGACTCACTAAGACATACATCAATCGACGCCAATAACCATCATATCCAGTTTACCGGAAGTTTCGGTGTCACTAGCCTTAAGCAATATCCGGTCGAACATACAGACATGTTCGTCAATCATGCTGATGAGGCGCTTTATGAAGCAAAAAATAAGGGGCGTGACCAAGTATGTATCTGGCAGCCTAAAACCGATTGACTAAGCAATGCAAGTAGCCACCAATAGCAAATCCCTGTTCAACTATTTTAATGCTTACAAGCTCGTATTAAGTATTTTGCTCTATTCGTTGATTTTCACAGAGCACCCCTATCTGAGCCAGTTTCGATACCTGCCCTATTTTGAATTGGTCTGTCTGAGTTATTTATTTCTGAATAGCTTGCTGATTCTTCTTTATCGTTTTTACATAACAGTTAGTCCCCAACAAATTTTTGCGCTTATCATCCTAGATATCATTTTGTTGCATATCCTGTTCTTCTTTGCGACCGGTATTGCCGCAGGCTTAGGTAACCTGATTATTATTTCAGTCGCTGCCGGGAATATTCTTATACGGGGTCGCATCGGTTTATCATTCGCTGCACTCGCCACTATTCTAAGCATGTTTACAGAGATTGAGCGCTACCTAAGTGGTCTCAGTGCCACCAATAACATCGCACAAAGCGGCCTGATCGGCATCATGTATTTTGCCAGCGCGTTTATCCTGCAGAACTTATCCAAACGCATCTCCCAAAGTGAATCCTTGCTCAAGCAGCAAGAGCAGGATTTACTCGAACTGGAAAAACTGAATCACCAGATTATTCAGAGCATGCGCACAGGCATTATCGTTTGCTCATCTTCAAATCGCATCAAGTTACTCAATGAAGCCTGCAAAGATTTACTCAACTTGCGACCGCACCAGGCTATACCGGAAGCATTAGCAAAGCGTCTTGATGAATGGCGCCAATCACCGCAAGTCAGAACCAGCCCCTTTCGGGTCGCACCGGGCTTTCCCCTGGTTCAGGCTAATTTTTTATCTCTTCAGAAAACAGCCGCATCAGATGTGCTGATTTTCATAGAAGATACCCGACGCATGACACAACAAGCACAACAGTTAAAACTCGCATCACTAGGCCGCCTGACAGCCAGTATTGCCCATGAAGTTCGTAACCCCTTGGGGGCGATTAGCCATGCCACGCAACTCCTGGCCGAATCAGAACATCTCGATCAGGCCGATAGAAGAATGACCGATATCATTCAGCGTCATTCCAAACGCGTTAATCAGATCATAGAACATACACTGCAATTGAGCCGACGCTCTGAACCCGAATTTCAGGAAGTTGAACTGATGAGCTGGGTAAGAAAAATTGTGCAGGATTATGTCCACTTTCAACCTAAAGCCGAAAGTATTGAACTCTCAACGCGGATCTTTATTCATGCTGAAAAAAATGACCTAACGGCTCGCTTTGACCCGAATCAACTTGAACAGGTCCTGGTCAATCTGATTGATAATGGCTTGCGTCATGGCAAGAAACTTTCATCGAATGCTGCTGTGTTTATTCGACTTTCTGAAACGGAAGACCAGAACCACACCTATATCGATATTATTGATCAGGGAGAAGGCATATCATCTGACAATATTGAGCATCTCTTTGAACCCTTTTTCACCACCGAAAGTCAGGGCACAGGTCTTGGTCTTTATCTGTCACGAGAATTATGTGAAGCCAACCAGGCGCAACTCGAATACCTTGAACCTAACAACGAACTAAGCAACTGGCAAAGCCCTGACCTGAACAGGTTCGATGGTTATACCCGACAAGCAGAAGAACGCCCGTTTGGAGCGTGCTTCAGAATTATGTTTGCACACCATAAACGCATCCTCTAAAGTTTTATGCAAGTAAATGAAGACTCCGGAATGGACACAGCTCATGAACCAACATAGCGCCTTGATTATTGATGATGAACCCGACATTCGGGAATTACTCGAAATCACACTAATCAGAATGGGCATCAACACATCAAGTGCACAGAATATTACTGAAGCAAAAGCCCTTTTAAAATCCCAGACTTTTAATTTGTGCCTGACCGATATGAACCTGCCTGATGGTAATGGCATAGACCTGGTCGCTTACATTCAGGAACAGTACCCCAATATGCCGGTCGCGATGATCACCGCATATGGCAGCGTTGAAACGGCCATCAGTGCATTAAAAGCAGGTGCCTTTGATTTCATCTCCAAACCGGTAGATTTAAAACAATTAAGAGACCTCGTAAATTCGGCGCTATCCCTATTTCACCACCAGTCTTTGCCAAATCAGGACATTCGCGAACAAACCCGCATACTTGGCAATACGGAGGTCATTCAGCATTTAAATACCCAAATCAGTAAACTGGCGCGCAGTCAGGCGCCGGTGTATATCTCTGGTGAATCAGGCAGTGGTAAGGAGCTGGTTGCCCGACTCATACATCAACAGAGTCATCGCTCACAAACGGGCAAATTCATTGCAGTCAATTGTGGTGCGATCCCAAGTGAATTAGTGGAAAGTGAGTTTTTTGGTCATAAAAAAGGCAGTTTCAGTGGCGCAGTAGAAGATAAACCCGGACTGTTCAGAGCGGCAGAAGGCGGCACCTTATTTTTAGATGAGGTAGCCGATCTGCCTCTGGCCATGCAAGTAAAACTATTGCGTGCGATCCAAGAAAAAAGCATCCGCCCTGTTGGCGAACAACAAGAAATAAAACTGGATGTACGCTTGCTTAGCGCCACCCATAAGGATCTTGCCAAACTGGTTCAGGAAGGCCTGTTCCGTGAAGACTTATTTTACCGCATCAATGTGATTAAACTGGATGTCCCACCATTAAGAGAACGCCAGGCGGACATTCCCTTATTGGCCACTTACTTTCTGGATAAAATTGCCAAATTGAATCATGTCAAGGATGCCAGATTTGATGATTCAGCCATTAAGGCACTTTCTGACTATTCATTCCCAGGGAACGTCAGAGAACTGGAAAACATCATTGAACGCGCCTTTACACTCAGTGAAAATCACCTGATAAAAGACAGCGACCTGCTATTCAATCAAGGCGTTATTCCCAAAATTAAACAGGAAGCGGTGCTTACCGAAACGCATGTCCCGGATCGTCGCCAGCACTCCACACCTGCAGCTGCTTCGGTTGATATACCATCAGCCTCTAGCGACAAACCTGTGCAAGCCACCACGTCTTTACAACGCAACAGCATAGCGGCGCGTGAACCAGGGCAATCACTGGAAGCTTATCTTGAGGCCATTGAACGCCAAGAAATAGAACAAGCGCTGCTCGAAACGAAATGGAATCGCACTGCTGCAGCAAAACGCCTCGGGATCAGCTTCAGGACACTTCGATATCGTTTAAAGAAACTGGGGTTAGATTAAACGACTTCGCGGATCATAGGGTTCTGGCGCAAGGCTGGAAACCTCATCACTGATAATTGCGGACAGCAAATGCACCGAAGCAGGTGCCAAAACCAACCCGTTCCTGAAATGACCTGTATTTAAAAACACATTGTCAAACTCAGGATGTCTGCCAATATAAGGTATTCCTTCTCGAGTCCCTGGTCTCAAACCAGACCAGTGCTCCACAACCGGACACGAGGCCAGCCCGGGGAACAGATCAATTGCCATATCCACCAGAGCGTCTCTGGCCTCTGATGTTGTTTGTCTGTCGAACCCCGTATATTCAAGGGTACTGCCAGCAACCACCAGACCATCTCGTCTTGGGATAACATACTGGCCATTACTCAGGACAATGCGATTGACCAAGCCGGGCGCTGCAGAAAAGGCGACCATCTGCCCCTTTACAGGCTCAACACTTACCTTCTCATGCGCACATAGTTGCTCACTCCAGGCACCCGCACACAGTACATAAGAATCGGCTTCCATCAGGCCTAGCGTCGCCGTTTCCACACCGTTTAGCCTTGCGCCCTGGCCTTGCAGACTCACTACCGGACACGCTTCGATCACTTCCACAGAGGGGTGTCGCTCCAACCATACCTTCAAAGCCTTTAACAACCTTGGATTGCGCACACTGGAAACATGAGACATCCATAAACCACCGGTTAATGCCGGTCGCAAATTGGGCTCAAGCTGATAAATCTTGTCTGCGTCTGCTTTCTCTAACCATGCAGTATTGGTTTCAGACCATGTAAGGGCATCTTGTTCATCGGCCACACTTAACATTAATAGGCCATGACGTGTCAGTTCAGGATCAATATCTGTTTCTGCTTCGAGTGTCTGAACAAGATTTGGATAGTAGGCTTGTGACCAGGCGGCCAATGCAGTGACTGCGGGTGAATAGCGCCATGGATATAGCGGCGAAACGATACCACCACCAGCCCAACTGGCTTCACGCCCACACGCCCCTTTTTCAAGGAGCACGACATCCATCCCTTTTAGTGCCAACTCCCGTGCCTGCAGCATACCAATGACGCCACCACCAACGATTATTACTTTCAACTAAACCACCTTGATTCGATTTACCCGATAAATGATGTGATACCACACGCTAAAGGGCAGCTTGTTGCTATTTCTCCGCCTATTAACTGACACTTGCATTCTTCATTTTTAACATGAAAAATGCCTGAGTCTTGCAGCAGAGTTTAAGGATAGACGCTACTGTAAACAAGCCGAAAATGCTCACCACACGCACATCATTGCTATTTTTCACTTATCAAGGAAGATTCACATGTACACCATCAACGATTCATTTATCAAAGGGTTTACGCTACTCGAACTGTTGTCCGTTTTGGCGATAGCAGCCCTGTTATTCTCACTCGCGGTACCAGGTTTTTATAGTTTTTCTGCCAACTCAAAAGCCCGTAATTCGATTCACAAACTTTCCGGTGTTCTGCAAGTTTCAAGATCTCACGCCGTAAATCATCAGAAGCCTGTACGTGTTTGTCCGAGTCAGAATGGTATAAGCTGCCAAAACCTGGCGTGGCAGCATGGCATACTGGCATTCGAGGACCTGAATGAGAATCTGCATCTGGATGCCACAGAAACACGCATTTACTATCAAGCCCCTTTTATTGAATATGCTAGCCTGAACTGGAATGCATTGCGCAATCATATTCTGTTTTCAGGAGCAGGGCTCCCGGTTGGTCAGGCAGGCACATTTACTTATTGCCCCGATAGCGGTGATGCGCATTTTGCACACGGCCTGATCATTAGTTTTTCCGGAAAAATGCGCCAGGCGGAAGATAACAACCACGATGGCATTCGTGAATCAGGCGACCAAAAAAACATTATCTGCCCGGGTTAAAAAGACCATTTTCCTTCCTTTTTTCCCGATGAATATAAGACAAGCCGCTCAGCAGGCTCTTTACTTTTATGTTCGGCAATTAAACGATAACAGTTTAATGCCGGACAAGCTGCTGAAGGCGCGTCCAGATTGACCACATAGTAATCGTGTTCAGAATTCAAAATGCTATTCCCGCTTGCCGATAAGGCGGTTAAATCGGCTGGATAACGCTGATAACTGATGTAGTATTTTTCAAAGTAAGACTGGGTTTGAAGGAGTAAGGCCTGCCCCTCTGCCCGCTGATTTTTTAATAGTACCGACTGGTAAGCAGGTACAGTGGCCGATGCCAATATACCCACAATGATCATGACAATCAGCAACTCAAGCAGCGTGTACCCGGTCGCAACCGATACATATTGTTTAAACCTTGGTGAGCTGCAATTCATAAGGCCCTCCAGCTGATTTCTTCACTGATTAAGCTTTGCAGAAATAGCGCATCCGGTGCCACCTCAGTATGCATATCTCCCACTCGGACGGAAGCGCGCTTCGCTACAGAAGATGTACCCACATGTATTAAATAATTCACCAAAGGGCTTTCGCCCAGATTAAGCTTAGCGGCAAGATCGCCTCTGTTACGCTGGGTCGTTTTGTCGGCTTGCGCTATTTCGGGCATAGCCGAATACCATGCCGTTCCGGTGGTAAAGCGCAACTGATGGACAAATGATTGCCCTTGTCGAAAGCAGGGCTTTTTACCTGGCTGAAAACTAGGCTGGACATAAAAACCGCCATACACAAGACCCTGTGAACTCGGTACTTCTTTATCTGCCAGGAATAACTGCCAACCCGAAAGATACTCAGCATCATTTGTATATTGCATTAAACGCTTTTCAAGGACCCGGACATGTCTTTCTGGCAGAGCGGGTGAGAGTTCGAGGCGCCCTGATAAAGCACCGCTTGTCGCATCTACCCTTAGGTCCGACACATCAAGCAATCCGCCCGTCTTTCTTGCGCGCTTTCTTGCGTGATTGGAATCATCTTCAACAAAATGGCTATTCGCCAATCGTGTTTCTTTAATCGCAATGATCCTGTTTTTTGCCGGCTGCTGATAATCTATAGTTTGAGTTAATCTGCCACTACTCAGGTAGAGCCAATGATTACTCATCTCATCCAAGGCAAGTTGCGGACGCAATGCCAATGGCGCTGGCAGCTCTATTATTTTTGTCACTCTTTGAGCTTGATGCCTGCTCATGGAGACGCGTAACAAGCCGCCCTCCCAGGCGGTCGCGTTTGTACTTATCGAGGGTTTTAGGCCAACTGTCCCTAAATAAAGCGCATCGCTTGCACCATCCAGATCCCAGTCTGCTGCGGAGATCCCCCCTACATAGGCGTGTTGCATTGGCAGAAGAATTTCTTCAACAGCCGGATTTTCACTCTGGTGCAGGGTATGCAGATTGAGCAAAAACAGTCTGGCTTGTTGGCGTGCAGTTAATGCCTGCATGCCGTCCGGGTCAGTATCGCTGCCAGAGCCAATTGCCAAATGCCATTCAAGCTCACCCGCCTCACTTGTTCTAGTCACCACGGTGGGTAAACTGACACTACTGCCCAATTTATCATGATGAAAGACGCCCAAAAAACGGGGGGCTTGCTCAGCATCGGTGATATCAAACACTAAATAACCCGGTTCAAAATGATGCGTCACAGCAGAGGCATCTTCCACAGAAAAGTACCCGCCACCAGTTCCGAAACCGACTACCATTAGTGTCCCCCAGCCACCAGGATGGGTCTCCCGACTGATTACACTACCATCGGCGGCATAAAAGATACGATCATCCTGACCCTTCAAACCTGACGAGGCAGCATGAGAATTAAACAGTCTGGCATCAAATATGTAAGGTTCACCATTAAACAGGCTCAGATGCTTAACATGGTTTTCAGCGGTCTTTGTGCGCGCTCTTTCGGCGATCAGCGGCAACAGATCAAAGGGTACAAAGGCCCATATTTCCTGGCCTAAGGGCCACTTAGCCATCCCCGCTGATAACTTTTGCGGCCTCTGGGTAAGGATCTTTTTGTTGCGATCTTCATACCAGCCGGCATTAAAGGCATGCAGCAAACCATCGTGACTTGAAGCGAAAACTCTTAAGCGACGATGCTGATATTGCTGCAAAAACTGTTCATATGAGGGATCATCATAGAGTAAGTGAAAGTTGGATTTTGGTGCGCCGACAACAGCAGGAGATGCCTGTAGCATGTCTCCCAAACGCCAGACTTTCGCTCCCATGGCACGAGATTGAAACGAGGGGTTTTCCTGGCCTCGAATATAATTAATGAGAGCTTGAGCTTCGCCCCGGGATTCAGTACCAAACCATTCAGGCTGAAACGGATACAAGGCGTCAACCTCAAAGTCATAGGCTTGCTGACCAATATGGGTTTGAATATATCTTCGGTTTATGTCACTTTGAAATGGTTTGCGCTGAATGGCCGCATCCTGGTGGCTTAAGCGTGTCAGGGTATCGGATGCCCGCCATAAATAACCAATGCTGTTCTCAGTTTCCGGATAATGCAGCGCATTGCACCGCTGTTTAGTATCGCTGATGTCTCGTCGCACAAACTGATACCTGTACATACCTGTTGTTTGATCAAAACACCCATTTATTATTGGATCTTCCTGAAGACTGCCTATCCGTTTATCGCCATTATCACTGCGAAGCCGACCCTGATCATCAATCATCATCGCCTTTATATCCCCAACCCAGCTTAATGCCTGCTTCTGGGTATTAATGCCCGGGGTTTCCGGCGTCAGCGATTGCAATGGCGAGAGGAATAATGTTTGAAACAGCATACTATAGCCGTCTTTGAAGGGTTCAAGCGCTGCGCCTGCAACTGTAAATCTATTGAGGTCAACCGCCCCTTCACTGTATAGCGTCCTTGTCACTTTGCTCGCCGCGAGGCATTCATGACTGTGACTGGCGATCGGCCTTTCTTGATAATAACTTTCAGGTAAATAGCCTTTATTTGTGTTAAAGACTGCTGAACTGACGTCTGCACAAATCGGCTGCAGTGCCGCAGACACCGAACACATACACACTACTGTAAA
>JBFHPN010000057.1:0-8517 GCA_041592735.1 Oleiphilaceae bacterium
GGCACCTCAAAATTGTTGGTCTGTCTGCTATATGGCTGTGGTTTAAGGTTAATGGAAGCAATACGCTTACGGGTTCACGATATCGATTTTGGGTATCAGCAGATCATCATCAGAGATGGTAAAGGGAATAAAGAACGAATTGTCCCCTTACCTGTAAAAATTGTTGATCCACTCAAAACCCAGTTGGCCTACGTCAAAACCTTACATAAAGAAGATCTGGATAAGGGATTAGGTAGTGTCTATATGAGCGCAGAGTTGATTAAGAAATACGGTAAGAGCGATAAGCAATGGGTTTGGCAATATGTATTTCCCTCGGCAAAACTTTCGGTAGATCCAAAAAATGACGCTATCAGAAGACATCACCTTCACGAAACCGGTTTACAGACTACGGTTAGAAACACAGCGCGAAAACTGAATATCGCTAAGCGGGTTTCGTGTCACACCTTTCGGCATAGTTTTGCAACACATCATCTTGAGCGAGGAATGGATATTCGAACGTTGCAGCAGCTTCTTGGCCATGCTGATGTATCAACCACGATGATTTATACGCACACGGCTAATTTTACGAAGGGTAAAACATCAAGCCCCTTGGATTTTTTATAGTTATTCACTCAGTGAGGTGATCATGTGGAATAAAAATTCGGCCGCTTCACCACCCGTAACGCCTCTATGATCGAAACTTAATGAAAGTGGAAGTACTTGGCCTATCACGATTAAATCGTTTTTGACTAGTGCTTCTTTGCGAATTTTCCCTGATCCGATAATGGCGACTTGCGGCGGAACAACTATGGGTGTGGCATAACGACCGGTTAATGCACCAAAATTACTAAGGCTGATTGTCGCGCCCTGCATGTCTTTTACTGCGATGCGCTGATCCTTAATTTGCTGTCGAAAGTAGTTAATGTTATCACGTAGCTGTTTATCTGATTTTGCTTGGGCATCACGTAAAACAGGAACATATAAGCCTGATTCAGCATTAACAGCCAACCCGATATGAACGCTTTTATGTACCTGCATGCTCATACGTTCTGAATCGTACCAGGCATTTAGTAGTGGCACGCATTGGCAGGCATAGGTTATCGCTTTAAGCAGCCGTAAGGTAATATCTTGCTTGCTATCCCAATGGCTGACATCGACATCTTCAAATAACGTGGCTGCAGGAATATGGTGGTGGGCTTCACTCATCACCTGGGCCATCACTTTGCGGCTTCCTTTAAGAGTAAATGCGTTTAAGCTGGCGTTATCTTGTAATTGGTCTGCACGAGAATGTTCAAACTGCGCCTGTTTTTCTTGAGCCAAGTAAACACTTAATAACTCATGCAGCTGCAAATCAGGCTGTTGATTTAAAAGTGCCTCTAAGCCCAATTTCTTGGCGAAAGCGCGAACTGTCGGGGTGGCACTTGTTTCTGTTTTGGCTATTTTTTTCGGTGTTTTGGTTTTTTTGAATGTCTGCAGGCAAACAGGATCAGAGGCGGGCTTTTGAATACTTGACTTGGGTGTTGCCAAAGAGGGTTCATCTGCTTGTTGATAGAAGGCGCTCTCATATAGATTAGCATCCGGGTTGCTGGAATGATTAAGTTCACCCACGACAGAAACACTTTCACGTTTAGTTGGGCTGTCTGAAGAATGATCAGAATCTTGAGAATAATCAAATAATGCCTGCCCGACTTTTATGGTTTCCCCCGTCTTTGCGCATAAATGTACTATTTCACATTTTGTCGGTGCTGGTATTTCAACGACGGCTTTAGCCGTTTCAACAAGAAGTACGAGCTGATCTTCATTTACCGAGTCACCTTCTTTGATCAGCCATTCGATTAATTCCGCTTCATGTAAGCCTTCACCTAAATCTGGCAATTTAAAGGTCTTCATTGTTGCGCTCCCTGTAAGGCTAGCCAAACGCGACGGTTTCTTTGATGAGTTCGGCAATCTTATCGACAGTGGGTAAATAGTAGTGCTCATTTTTGAAATAAGGCATGATCGTATCAAAACCTGTAATGCGGCTAATGGGCGCTTTTAAGCATGAAAATGTACTCTCTGAAATAGTGGCTACAATTTCTGCACCAACACCACAGTGTCTAGCCGCTTCATGTATAACCAGGCACCGCCCCGTTTTTTTGACCGATTGAACAAGCGTGTCGTGATCCATGGGCGATATGCTGGCGACATCGATCACTTCACAAGAGACACCTGTTTGTTCAGCGCGTTGAGCAGCTTCGAGAGTTTCAACAAGCATCGCACCCCAAGTGATCAGTGTTATGTCCTTGCCGGGTTTGATAATAAAACTCTTACCAAAGGGCAGACAGGCGCCATTATCCACGACTTCACTTTTTGAATAGCGGTAAATGCGCTTGGGTTCTAAAAACAGAACCGGATCATTGCAACGAATCGCAGCCAGTAATAAACCATAGGCACGTTGCGGTGAGCTTGGGATAACCACATGCAGCCCGGGGATATGTGCGAACAGAGCTTCGGTACTTTCCGAATGATGTTCGGGCGCATGAATACCGCCGCCGAAAGGTGCACGAATCACCAGTGGGCAATGCAGACGACCCCGTGTACGATTTCGTAAACGAGCTGCATGGCCGATAATTTGCTCCATCGCTGCGTAGATAAAACCCATAAATTGAATTTCTGCAACAGGTCTTAAACCCTGTGCTGCCATGCCAATCGTCATGCCGGCAATCATTGCTTCTGCAAGAGGGGTGTCGAGTACTCGCTTTGCGCCAAATTGAGCGTGTAATTGATCTGTCGCTCTGAAGACGCCACCGTTAATACCGACATCTTCACCAAGTACGACAACATTCGGATCTGTCTGCATGGCTTGGTGTAATGCCATGTTGATGGCCTCAATTAAATTAACTGTACGCATCAGTGGCTGCTTGCCATCGCTGGTATCTGACTGGCTGGCAGCCGCTTGCGGGCGTTTTGTATGTATGGAGCGTATTGACTGCGTCATATTAGCCCCCAAATTGTTGGTTTTCTTTATGCGAAAGTCTAGAGGCTACATTAACAGAGCCATCTATCGCATTGTTTTTGTTTGTTTTATTTCTATTATGAAATGGCATCTTCGCTTCAAAACCAGCAACTTGAACTTCTGCATACTGATCAAGCAATGATTCAGGCAATGATTCATATAACGAATCAAACATCGACTCAGGGGGCTCTGGCTGGCACGCTAAATAGGCTTCAACGCTCTCATGAACGATATTATCTATCTCGGCTTGCATGCGCGCTTCTTGTTGTTTAGTCCAGGAATGATGAGCCTGAAGGTAGCGTCTCAAACGAAGGATGGGCTCTTTAAGCCAGGCTTCTTTAAGCTCTTTATCGGGACGGTAACGGCTAGCATCATCTGCCGTCGTATGGTCCCCTAAACGATAAGACTGTGCTTCAATTAAGGTTGCTCCCTTGCCTGCTCGCGCCTTTTTGAGAGCCTTATTCACTTCTGAATAGACAGCGAAATAGTCATTGCCATCCACAACAACGCCCCGCAAGCCTGCACCGATGGCTTTTTGTGCAATAGTCTGTGCACCACATTGTAAATATCTTGGGGTGGAAATCGCCCATTGGTTGTTGTTTACCACGATGACTAAGGGTAATTGCCAGGCACCGGCTAGATTCAGGGTTTCGAGAAAATCCCCTTTTGAGGTTGCGCCCTCACCACATGTTACTAATGCAGCCTGATGTGTAGTCTTCATTTTTAGCGCGATAGCAGCACCGGCTGCATGGCTAAGTTGTGTTGCAATCGGTACGCAGTTCGGGAAATCATTCGGGCAATTAAGATAGTTGCTGCCCTGCTCGTTTCCTCCCCAGTAAAGTAGGGTCTCCTTAAGTGACACGCCACGCAGGTATTGGGTCGCTACATCGCGATAATACGGGGTAAATATATCTGCTTGCTGCATGGCAAAACCAATGGCTGTACCTATCGCTTCTTGCCCTAGAACAGATGGATATGTACCTAATTGACCCGTTCGTTGTAAAGCAATCGCTTTTTGATCGAAAGTACGAATCAAACACATGGTTCGATAGGCTTGAATAACAGATTCAGAGGAAAGTAAATCAGCCGGCAGAGCTTTGGTCAGTTGGCCGTCGGGCAGTAGAAATTGCTCAAATTCAATTGAGAAATGCAGCGTATCCATAATCTTCTCCTTACGCTGTACCTGCCTGACTCAACTTTTGGCCGAGACCGCCTGTAGAACGTAAACAAAGGGGGTAACCTCAATGGATCGAGGGATCGCATGATCAATATCGAAATATTGATTAATATTTGTACAGCCAGTATAGAACGTCACAACGATTTGGGGAACAGGCCTTTTACAATTCTTAACGAGATTTGTACCGCTGGTCAGAATGCGTTATTGCTGCATAAACTGCTTGAGACAAGTCTGGCATAGACAACGTGTGCCAGAAGTCTGCGCACGGAGCTGGTCGCGAGCAGAGGGGCTTAGAGGCGCTTCCATACACCAGCAATCCATTTTTTTGTTACCAGCTGTTGGTGAGCTGGCTGAAGCCGCCTCTGCCAGGGTGCAGTGATTGGGGCGGCCACAAACCGGGCAAAGGTTTGTCTGTTCGTTGTTGGCTGTCATTTAGGTTTAGAACGATTTTTATTGCGTGGATTATTTTTAGCGCGGCGGCTAACAAATTCTTTAGAGATCGCGACTCTTGCCTGTTTAGCTTTGGCTTTTTCATTTAATTTGTGGCTAGGAGTGGCATAAGGATTCTCTGTTGATTTGAATTCAAAACGAATCGGCGTGCCTTTAACCTTTAATACTTTTCTGAAGGTGTTTTCGAGATATCGCTTGTAACTATCTGGTAAGTCTTCAGTTTTTGAGCCATGTACAACAATAATGGGTGGATTCGATCCGCCTTGGTGAGCGAAACGCAGTTTGATTCGTCGCCCTCTGACAACAGGGGGTTGATGGTCTGCCACGACATCTACCAAAAGTTCAGTCAGGCGTTTGGTGGGCCATTTTGCAAAGGCTGAGGCGTAGGCCTGATCGATAGATTTATATAGATCGCCCACACCCGTACCATGTTTGGCCGAAATGAAGTGAATCTGGGCATAATCCAGAAATATCAACCTGCGCTCAAGCTCACGTTTAACGGCTTTTTTGTCGTCCTGGGTCATGCCATCCCATTTGTTCACGGCTAAAACCAGTGCTCTGCCTGCATCCATGGCAAACCCAATGAGGTGAAGGTCCTGATCAACTACGCCTTCCCGTGCATCAATCACGACAATGACGACATTCGAATCTTCAATCGCTTGTAATGTTTTCACAATAGAAAACTTCTCTATCGATTCTTTTACATTTTTTCTGCGACGCACACCGGCTGTATCAATCAGCGTATAAGGTTTTTCATGGCGTTCGTATGGAATATAAATACTGTCTCGAGTTGTACCTGGCTGGTCAAACACCACGACCCTTTCTTCACCCAGTAAACGGTTCACCAGGGTCGATTTACCGACATTCGGGCGGCCGATGATACCGATTCGACAGCCATTTTGTTTATCGAAGTCCTCTTCTTGTTCTTCAAAATCGGCCATGGCCTCTTCGATGAGCGACATCACGCCACGATTATGAGATGCGGCAGTCAGGCGCATGGTGTCTAAACCAAGCGCATAGAAATCATTGGCGACCAGGCTTTCATTTAAACCATCGATTTTGTTGATGACTAGCGTAAAGGACTTTCCTGTTTGCCGGATATATTTAGCAATTTCTTCATCTACCGGGGTCAAACCATCGCGCGCATCGACGACAAAAAAGACGATATCGGCTTCATCAATAGCGAGTAATGATTGTTCCGCCATCGCCGCATCTATGCCTACTTCATCACCACTGATGCCGCCGGTATCCACCACAATAAACTTTTTGTTCTGAATGATTCCTTCCCCATATTTACGATCTCGCGTAAGGCCTGAATAATCAGCGACAATGGCATCACGAGATTTGGTTAAACGGTTGAAAAGCGTTGATTTACCAACATTAGGACGACCAACGAGTGCGATTACAGGAATCATGAATTGAACCTTTCAAAAGGAATAAGGAGAACGCTGTTCTCTAACTATTGTATCTATCTATCAAAAACGTTTTTACAAGGCCAATTACCTAACGTTATTGGCCTGAATGCTAACGCGCCAGTTTACGCTCCAAACTGCGTCGCAAATATTCTTCATCACTGTGTAGTTTGTAAGCAGCCAGATAACCCGAGCGTGTGCTGACAATTAACTGATCATTAATACTTATATACTCACCCATCATGCCATCTGAATCCGGTAGCCTGCGAGCTAGTGCTCGACCTTTGTTGATATCCAGGAAATGCAGATAACCATCAAGATCAGAAAAAACGACGGCTTGCTGATACACAAAAGGTGAATTCAAGCGTCGGTATTTAAACTCTTCATTACGCCAGATTTCATTACCATTGTTAGGGTTGATGGCTGCCACTTCCCCTGATGCAGTGGTCACAAAAAGCTTACCGAAACCCAGCGCCAGGCTATTGAAAGAGGAATAGGATTTAGACCATTTTTCTGTGCCGGTAACCACATCCAGTGCAACCAGTTTGCCTTGATAGGCAATCGCATAAAGGGTATCGCCATCGATCACGGCCTGCCCATCCGGGTCAATGAGGCGTTCAAGTTCTGTGCGACCCACTGGCGTTGCCAGATTGGCTTTCCAGAAAATTTCACCATTTTGATTATCGAATGCCAGCATTTCTCCGTTGGCGAAACTCGTAATGGTGTAACGTTGGCTGATAATCGGGCTGGGCGTACCTCTTAGAGACAGCAAGGGGCCGATACTGTCATAACGCCATCGCAGTTTTCCATCCTCAGCACCATAGACGAAGAGTTTGCCATCTACTGTTTGCACCGCGACTAATCTGCCGTTAGATGCCGGCCTTGATATAGCCTCACTGGTTAAGCGTGTACGCCACAATTCTTTGGCGGTGCGTCGATCCAGCGCGATCAGGTCGCCATCAAAGGTAGAGAAAAACAGATATTTGTCATCGCCACCCAGCCCGCCACTTACGGGTAAATCTAGCGATTTGGACCACAGACGTTTACCTTTAGAGGGGTCGAGTACCGTCAGAAAGCCTTCACCATCAATACTATAGATCAAACCATCCTTAACAAAACTGGATAATTCTAGTTTTAAACCAACGTCTCCCGCACCTATCGATCGCTTCCATAAACGTTCAACCAGTATTCTGTCTTTGAATTTTGGATCCAGTTCAGTGGGTTGATTCACTTTATTGCCGCTACATGCCGCTAATACACTCACGATACATCCAATCATCAAGAGTTTGAGAGAAAGGCGTCTGGCTAAATACAATGGCATGTTTCATTCCCGGTAAAAATAAAGAAAGCTGCCTGCAACTAGCAGGCAGCAAGATAGCTGAAAAAATGATTAAAGGGTTTCCGGATTAATTCCCAGATCAGACAATTTAACGGCTAATAACGGTAATGTTTGTGGCTTATCTTTGATGAGCTGGTAAGCACTACGGTAGGCTTCGATAGCCTGATCTTCATTACCCATACGTTTATTGATATCACCTTTTAATTCTAAAAATGCAGGTTCAAACTGTTTCAAGCCGACCTGCAATAAGGCTAAGGCTTCTTCATGCTGCCCCTCGGCAGATAAGATTCTGGCTAAACGAGCCTTAACGATGTGCTGTATACGCGCATCATCGGTATTCGAAAGCACCCAGTTCAATTCATTTTTAGCGGCTTCATAATTTTTTTGCGCTACTGCATCTTTGGCCAGAAACATTGCTGCATAAAGCGCGTATTCTGTTGACTCAAATTTCGTTTTAATCTCCGTCGCCAGATAGGCTAAGGTGTTCGCTTCTTCATTATCGAAGTTATTTTTTGTGGCTTCGGTAATAAGCTGTTGATATAAACCTGAGGCCTCGGATTTCATTTGAATCTGGCTGTTTTGATAGGCTTTCCATCCAAAGACGATCGCTAACGCTAGACCAATCCCTATTAATAATGAGCGACCATTCTCTGCCCACCATTTTTTTATGGCTGCAATTTGTTCTTCTTCTGTTCGTAACTCGGTCACGTGTATTCCCCTTTTATTGTGATGTGTAATAGTAACGGATTAAAGTAAATATCGAATGTTTAGGCTGTCCAATTCGTTAGGCGTTCTAATAACTCGGCCTGAGAGAGGCTGGTTTGTTCGCCGCCCGTTAAGCCGAGATGATCCAGCTTTTTATCCTGTTTCAGGGCTTTTAGTATAAAGGTTCCGGCCTGAAGTTCCTGTTCGCCTATAATCAGCGCCAGTAAGGCTCCAGACTTATCAGCTTTTTTCATTTGACTCTTAAAACTGCCACCACCTGCATTTTGCAGCACTCTTAATGAGGTGTGTGAACGAATGACCTCAGATAGTTCAAAGGCTTTGGGCAAAGTCCCCTCGCCTGCCGCAATGACAAACAGATCAACCCGATGGTGCGTTTCTTCGGGGATCAGTTCTAGTGCCTCCAGCAATAGCACCAGCCTTTCTACTCCCATTGCAAAAC
>JBFHPN010000058.1:0-8510 GCA_041592735.1 Oleiphilaceae bacterium
GGAATATCTACTGCAGCGTTACCGCTCATATTGGGGGCCATATCTGAAATTACAAGGTCAACCGGTGCATCTATTTTGGACATCAACTCATCAAACACCGATTCATCCGTGAAGTCGCCTTGAACAAACACCACATCCGCCAGAGCATCCATCGGTAAAATATCGCTCGCAATCACTCTGCCTTTTGGCCCAACCAGTTCCTGAGCCACCTGGGACCAGCCTCCGGGTGCCGCCCCCAGATCGATAACCGTCATCCCCGGCTTGAACAGTTTATCCTTCTGTTGAATTTCCAGTAATTTATAACTGGCTCTGGAACGATAACCATCAAGCTGAGATTGCTTTACATACGGGTCATCAAAATGCTCTTTCAACCACCTGGCACTGGACTTAGAACGGGCCATAGACATTATTCCTGATCATTAAACAGACAAAGTAGCGCATAATACCAGAGCCAGCCCCCGCTTCGCACCCACAAATAACAATCCGGGCAAGCTATCAACACAGACTCACCCATATCAATAAGCGGCCTCTGCGTTGAGTAGATATGGAATGCGAGGCACAGCAGCCCCAACAACCCGCCTGAGCACGTTAAATTCATCAACGGCAGGTTACTAAATAAACAAAAAACTGCTAGAATCCGCGCCTTGCAAAATCGACCTTTTCCTGTGATAGCGCCCGACACTGAGCCTCATACTGGCAACAAAACATTTTTTTAGATAACTGGATATATTCAATGACACTAAGCACTGCTGATAAAAAACATTACCGCACTCTGGCGCACACTCTGAATCCGGTCATTATCATCGGTGATAAAGGCTTGAGCGAAAGTTTGATGGACGAACTGTTCCGCGCCCTGAGAGATCATGAACTGATCAAAGTAAAAATAAACATTGGCGACCGAGATGACCGCGCACAGATAGTCGAACACCTCTTGGCCCAGACCAAAGCGGAACTGGTTCAGCAAATCGGTAAAGTGGTGGTGTTACTCAAGAAAAATCCGAAAGCCAAACCAAAACTTTCAAATCTGGTTCGCTAAACGAGAAAAAACGTTCCGGCACTCCAAATGCCGAATTCCCCTTGAGGATGCTCAGAGGTTTTATGCACCTGCTCATCCGACAGAGCATCATCAAATTCCACCAGGTGATCCATTAATTCGTAATAAACGGATCGCGCCAATCTTGCATACAAGTTATGCCGAACAAGCACATAAGGCGTCGGATCACCTTTGTCATCGAAGCGGAACAACAAGGGATGCTCCGCTGACAAGGTAAAACAATCACCCAGATCTGTAGAAAAATGGATATCTTGATGATCGCCGGCCGCGCGCTCAATATCCATCATAACAACCACAAAAGGCACATCCTCCACCGAGATTTTCAATTTCTCATGCGGCGTCACCAGATAATAATCCGAACCTTCTTTGCGCATGATTCTGGAAAGTAGCTGCACAACAGACTTTCTGGCCATTATCTCACCCTGATAAAGCCATTCGCCCTGGGTATTAATATGAATATCTATCTGACCTGATCGTTCCGGCTGCCAGGCTTCTACTGGCGGCAGTTCAGCCTGATCTTTCAATAAGTTACGAATATCCGATGCAAATGCCGGCAGATCGGGCAATGTTGTTTTTTTTGACTCAGCCATGCTCATTCCTCTTTTATCCTATCACCCAAAAACCGAGGAGCCTGAACTACAATCCCCGCTGCCACTCCTGACGTAAAGGTATTCTGCCGGGCTGATTAATAGCCAGGTCAATGGTATCCAGAAACTGCTGCTTATCCTGCCCCAAGGTGCCTTTCAAGACCAGATAATTGGATGCATGATCTGAGCGAAACACGGTATTTTCCAGTTCAAGATTGGCGATCAGCAGGCGAATCTCCTCAAAGAGCTGTAACTGCTCCAGTGGTTGATATTCACCCTGAAAACCCTCCCTGAAACGCGCCTCGCCCATGGGAAAAGAAACAACCAGCGTAGAGACAAATTCAGGCTGGGTTTCATTCATCAAACGGGCTGAATTAATCGCATGCTGCTCAGAAAACCGCTGCCCGCCCAGACCATTGAGTATCATCACCGAGGCTTTAATCCCCGCAGCCTTTAATTTAAGCAGCGCTGCTTTTGAGCTTTCAAAGGTTTCCCCTTTCTGCACACATTGCAGCACCTTATCGTCACCCGACTCACAACCAACATAAACCATTTTCAAGCCCAGCGCATTCAGCTCTCTCAGCTCATCGACAGACTTGTTCTTGAGATTTCGCGGCAAACAATAGGCCGTCACCCGCTCAAAATCCGGGTAGTACCGATGTATCGCCGACAAAATCTCTTTCAGGCGCCTAAACGATAGCGTCATTGCATCGCCATCCGCCAGAAAGAAACGTTTCACCGCAGGCATTGAGGAAGAGACTGCAGCCAGCTCTTGCTCTATCTGTTCGATAGCTTTTGGCTTAAACTTTTTCTGAGGCGCGGTATACATATCGCAAAACGTACACTTATTGTAAGAACAGCCATTCGCTACCTGCAATATCAGGGATCGGGCCTCTGAAGGCGGTCTGAAAACAGGCTCTATATAATCGATTGGAAAATAATTCATCTCAGCATTCACTCAACACATCACAAATTCTTTAGGACACAAAGGCTACAGCCATCTTTGTTAGCATCTAACACTTTGCTACTATGACTTACTTCGACAAGGCCTGAAAACCGATAACGTCAACAGGATCTGATGATAACCTTTCGGCTAACTGCATACTCAAGGACTCTATTGTAATGATCGAACAGCTAAAAGACCAATTTCCCCAAGCCGAAGACGTATGTTATTTGAATCATGCCGCAGTGAGCCCATGGCCAAAATGTGCAGCAGAGGCCCTCATTCGTTTTGCGCAGGAGAACGTCGCCCGGGGCGCGCAACATTACCCGGACTGGTTGAAGGTAGAACATAGCCTGAGAGAAAATTTACGGCGCCTGATCCAGGCAGACAGTACCGCCGAAATTGCACTCGTAAAAAATACCTCTGAAGCGCTGTCGATCATTGCCTATGGGCTTTCATGGAATCCAGGGGATGAAATCATTATCAGCGAGCATGAATTCCCGTCTAATCGCATTGTCTGGGAATCCCTTGCCGATCAAGGTGTAAAGGTGATCAGTGTTGCGCTCAACGAAGAAGATCCGGTTCATGCAATAGCCAATAGCATTAACCCGCATACACGCCTGGTCTCGATCAGTTCAGTGCAGTACGCAGATGGCTTGACCATTGATTTAACATCACTTTCCACTGTCTGCAGAGAACATAAGGTGCTGCTCTGTGTCGATGCCATCCAGAGCCTCGGCGCGATTCCCTTTAACCAACAAGACGTACAGGCTGATTTCATTGTTGCCGATGGCCACAAATGGCTAATGGCTGCAGAAGGCCTGGCATTGATGTATGTGAAAGCCTGCCATATCCCAAAGCTGAAGTTGCACGAATTTGGCTGGCACATGGTTGCCAACAGAGGCAATTATGACACCCGAGTTTGGGAAGCGGCCAGGGATGCCACCCGTTTTGAATGCGGCAGCCCGAATATGCTGGGCATTCATGTGCTCAATGCAAGCCTTGAACTGATCCACGAAACAGGCATGGACACGATTCACGAACGGCTGAAATCGCGCATAGGGTTATTAATCCAACTACTCAAACCCATCACGGGGCTTCGTTTCAACACCAAGATAGAGCCGCTGCATGAAAGCGGCATTATCAATTTCTGTATAGAGGGTTATGACAGTGCTGCGCTGCATCAGAAACTGATGCAGAACGGGGTGGTCTGTGCGTATCGGGGAGGCGGCATTCGTTTCTCACCGCACTTTTATACCTCCGATGACACACTTAAGCGGTCAACAGATATACTCAAGCGCATCCTGGCGGAAGCATCAGGCGCTTGATTGATATCTTCCAAGAAAAGTAATCGCTAACCAGACAATCAGCCTGGCAAATACTGCTTACAGAGGCTTGCCATTCCCGGGCCGACCTGCTCCAGCTCCAAAGATAGAATTTCGCTGGTGGTAAACGGATGTGCCTGATAAATATTTCCTGAAATCAGGTAACTAACCAATTCACCCACCAAAGGCTGATGTGAAACAATCATCAGATGCTCATCAGCCTTGAACTGCTGTAATTCATTCAACACATGATTGATCTGACCATCCGGTGAAAGTATTGTTTTTTGCAGTGCCGGCAACCCTGTCGCCTCTGTCACCAAGGCCGCCGTTTGACAGGCGCGCAATAAATCACTGCACCAAAGCTCACCAACCTGAGATAGATCTTGCTGATAGAGCGAAAGCAACTCTCTGGTTTGCTTTTCTCCATTATCCGTAATAGGTCGCTCCCGATCTGAAGGCGCATTAAAGGTCGCTTGAGCATGTCGCATCACAAAAAGTTTCATCCCTGTCAGGTATCCTTTTTATCCAATTTAGCTGTTTGATCGTCAATCGTTGTTTGCGCTTCAACCGAAGCAGATGAAGGTTCATCCTTGCGGGCGATATCTGCCTTTAACGGTTCATCGTCCGGTATTACAGTCGGCCAATCCGAGAACGGATAGGGCTTTTCGTCACTTGCATAACTCAGGTATTCACTGATCTGCTGCAGATAAACACCCAAACTTTTTCCGAATTCCTTAATCGATTGGCTAGGCTCTCCAGACGCAATATTCAATAGTGTCTGCACAAGCACTACTAACAAAAGAACCAGATCTGTTATCCGGTAAATCAGATAAAACAGAATCAAATAGAGTATCTTCAACACCTCACACATCCTCTTTCGACAAGGTAAACTCGACGTCCGTGTTTTGCTCACTCGACATCAGTTTTTCAATGACTATATTTAAGGGCACCTTGTTATAAATCATCTGAAACAAGCCCTGAACCAGCGGCATGTAGATATTATTCTCGTCGGCAAAACGCTTAACCTGCCCCAGGGTATTTACCCCTTCTGCCACTTCACCCAGCTCAGCAACCGCTTCCTCTAAGGTTTTTCCCGAACCGAAGGCATAGCCCACACGATAGTTACGGCTCAAAGGAGAACTGCAGGTCGCGATTAAATCCCCCACCCCGGATAAACCAAGAAAGGTCATCGGATTTGCCCCTTGGTGCTGAGCAAAACGACCCATTTCGGCAAGGCTCCTGGTCAGCAGCATGGCCACCGTGTTTTCGCCCAAACCCTTGGCAGCGACAATCCCTGCCATGATGGCATAGATATTCTTGAGCGCACCACCTAATTCCACCCCATAGACATCTGCACTGGCATAAACTCGAAAATAGGCACACCCCAATATTTCCTGTACAGATTTGCGCAAGCCTGAATGAGTACTGGCTATAACCGTTGCAGTCAGCTCATGCCGGGCAATCTCCTTGGCCAGGTTTGGCCCACCCATCACCCCGTAAGGGCAATCCGGTAGCTCGCTGTGCAGAATGTCGCTCATCAGATTCAAGGTGCCCGGCTCAATACCTTTTGTCGTACTGATAATATATTGCTCAGGGCGTATAAAAGGCTTGGCGCTCTCTACCACAGAGCGGAAAGATTTACTGGGGATGGCAAAGAATACAATTTGCGCTTCTTGGATTGCCTGTTCCAGATCAGTCGTCGGAATCAGGTTTTCATGCAGTATCAATTCGGGTAGATACTTTTTATTTTCTCTGGTCTCGTTTATTTCTTTTACATTCTCTGCATTTCTCATCCAGAGATAGGTAAGTACACCTGCTTCAGCGGCAATATTTGCGATAGCCGTGCCAAAACTTCCCCCACCTAACACTGCAATAACAGCTCGCGGTTCAGTCATGTAATGGATCCATTCAAATTTAAATTAACAGCACCAGTTTGAAAGTATACCTAAAAAAGCCAGGCTTAACAGGCGCGAGCGGAACAGGCTTGAAAACCAGCTATAGCATCAGCCGCCAAAGGCAGCCTGACTCTCTGTTTCATTCTCAAGTGTCGCAACCAAATCCTTGAATTGTTCACGGTTGTGCTCATTCAATTTCATTAAAATTTTATGCGCATTCAAGACATTTTCTCGAAGCTCTACTTCATTTAATTCCTTAATCGGCAATTCACGCAAGGATTGTTCTGTCATGGCGGGTTTTTCGAGTATCAGAAATACGGTATCAAAGCCCATGGTAGTAATGATGCGTGTAATATCGGGATTGGTAGAAACAAGAGAGGGGAGGAAGTGACTTTTTTTCTTGGCAAGGATTGCGAGTTTGGCGAGCATACCGAGGGTCGTGCTATCTATCAGCGTAGCTTCACTTAAATCGACCACGACCGTCGCAAAGTTGGGGTCTTTGGTGGTGGATTGAATCGCCGTATCAATCGTTGAGCAGAAATTCAATCTAACTTCGCCCACCAGTTTAAGAACATGAACACCGCTGCAAGCCGCTTGTAATATTTTACATCTGGACATCATAATATCGCCATAACACCTGTATTGGAGAATCCCGAAAGCAAAGACGCCTGCAGACAATTCGATCCAATTCGTTGTTTAATTGTTTTACCGTTACGCTCTGAATAATTTCTGGCCGTAGCTGAAATTAAATAAAATCGCACACTTCAGGTAAACCGTCAGGCTATCAGCATGAAGTCCATTGACTGACTAGCTAAGCTGGGTTTTCCGAAAACCACCTAATTAACATTGCTTGAGCGTTTATCCAAAACCCTCAACAGCGCAATATCATCAGGAAGATTATCAAAGTGTTCCAAACCAAAAGACTTTAGCAACGAGTCTATGCTTTCTTCGTGTTTGGACACCACTTCCAAAAGTAACTTTTCTTTATCACTTAGTGACATATCCGGCAGCACTTCGAGTATCCCGTCGGAAAACACACTAATTTTAAATCCTTGCGGAAGATTCATCTCATAAACCTCAAATTGAGGTTTGGGAAACAGACCTACCGCGACCCCCCTACCACTTAAATACTCAGCACTTCCATTATGCGAAAGGATAGGCAAAGGGAAATGACCGCCTACTGAATAACGCAACTGATTCGTCTGGCTATCGATGACACCCACAAAAATGGTGACATGTTTACCCAAGTCGGTAGAGATCAGCTCCTGATTCACCCGCTGCAAAAACCGCGCAGGGCTGGATAAATCATCACTCGAACCGCGTCTCAGGTTGCGTTTCAGACGCATCGTCAAATTTTTTAACAGTACCGTCACAAAAGCCGACGATGCACCATGCCCGGAAACGTCGGCAAAATAGAATAAGCTGCGATGTTCGTCAAGATTAAAATAGTCTAAAAAATCACCGCTTAAGTACAAAGATGGTTTTATCCGATGCTCAAACAAATAGCCGCACACGCGTTTTCGTACTTTAGGTAGCATTTTGCGCTGTATCTGCAACCCGGCTTTCTGATCAGCCCGCAATTCCTGTATACCGGCGGTGAGTTTTTTATATCCCAGTTCCAGCTCTTCCTGCAGATGCTTGTTTTGTTTGGCCAAACGGATTTTATCGAGAATCCGGCCTATAACATGATCAACAATTGCATAATACATAACCGGCTTAAGGATGAAATCTGTTGCGCCCGCCCTGAGACAAGCGACCACATCACCAGCACTGCTTGTTCGCGACACCACCACCAGAGGAATGTGGGAACTATTATTGACAACACATGGCAATCTGGATATTTCTTTATTTGTAATGTCGGCAAAGATCAGGTCGGGCGGAGAAATATGCATCAAATCGATTGCTTCTTCGAACGACAAGGTCGCATGCACAACGTATCCTTTTCCGCTTAAGTAATGACTCAAACGTTGCAAATCTTCTGAATGAGCGTCCATGACTAAGATTCGGTCAGCAAAATCAACCACACAGACCCCAAACGAAACACAACATCATGTAAAGCCCCATAAAAACGTTGCTAAAACGGTAAAAAAGCGCTGCAATAACAACAGGTAAACTTCAAAGCTTGTACGAGTATAGAAGACCTTTAGCAGAGGTCTATTCTATAACCCTCTAAATTTCCGATTTAATTAAAACCAGCTCATTGTCATCAGACTCGATTCAAAGCTTAGAGACAGCTAAGAGTATAGTTAATTGCAGCCAGTTCGCTGTGAAAAAGCGCCATTGCGGACAAAAATTTACAATTTTTATTTAACTAGCTGGTCATGCACTTCCATGATGATTATATTTTGAACAATAGGCTATGCCCTTAAATTAGAGTATTCACCCTAATCTTATAATAATGCCATTCAGTCACTATTTGTGCTTTACTGAATACCATGATTACCTAACCAGGAATGATCCCTTGACTTTAGATATTGATGATTTACTGGGCATCCATAAAAAACTGATTATGGATCCCGTTCACGGCGGCATCCCCCTGCTCAGCCATGAAGTCGGCATTATTGATCACCCCTTATTTCAGCGGCTTCGTTACATCTGCCAGAATGATATTCTTTCTTTAGTGTTCCCCGGCGCAACACACTCTCGCTTTTTACACAGTATTGGCGTCATGCATGTTGGTGGAAGAATGTTTCGCTCCATGGTTGA
>JBFHPN010000059.1:0-8501 GCA_041592735.1 Oleiphilaceae bacterium
CATCGTTGAAGAAACCATCGAAAAAGAAAAAGTAATCAGTGAAACGCTTATCCTACCCGATGAATATTTTGCCGGAGATGAAATAGAATCTGCCAACCAGGACGATGAATCCGTCACTGAGATAAATCAGGGTGCCAATGTAGCAACTGAAAAGGCTAAATCAGCAGAGCAGAAAGGTGGCGGTGTGGTGGTGACTGAATCTGAGTCCGAGCAGTCTGCTATCTCAGGCGTAAAAAACGAGACGGGGTTTTTAGAGAATTTCGGCGGTGCCTACAATACCTTTATCGGACTTGATGAGGAAAGTAATGACTCAGTCGGTGAAGAAGAGCAGGGCTTAAGATCAATACAAGAAAACGTATCGGATAACCAGTTTCCTGCAGATCAGCTGGGTAATTACCAACTGCTTTCAGATCAAGAATTAGATGGTGCCTTTGTTAAAGACCCTTTTACCGAAAAAAAAGCCAAAGAACTTAAAATAATTAATATTTATTTCAAGCAAATTTCTGATGTGATTTTTGCCAACTGGGATAACCCCCTTAGCCCGGCTGAAATGAAAGAAAAAACCTTTGTCCGGGTCAGGCTTCAGCTGAATCGGCAAGGTTTTCTGGAGGCGCCAGGCCTGCACATCCAAAGCAAATTTCCCAAGCTGGATCAATCCTTGTTGGCGGCGGTTCGAGCATCCATGTCTCACCGTTTTGATATTCCGGAATCTTATCTGGAAAAATATGCTCACCTGACTTTGAGTTGGTCTTCTGATGGTTCAGAATACGAACTTATGCCTTTCGAGAAAGAAACAAAAACTAAAGAGTAATTTATGCACTTAACCTCCCAATCTATTGAGCGAAATGCTCAAAGCTTCGCGCATCATCAGAATCTTTTAATTATTAATCCACCTGCACAGGATGACCTGAGTTATCTGATGCCTAAAAAAGTGCTGACCTTTGATTATCGTGTGTATCTGTCTTTGCAGGCAGCGCTGGGGGATGTGCTGGAATATTCATTAGAGCATGTTCCAGAGCAAGCGTATGATGCGGTGTTGATTTATCTTCCGAAATCAAAAGGCGAGCTTGATTTGATCCTGGCCTATGTGACGCCGATGTTGCAGGTTTCTGCAGAGATTTATTTAGTGGGGGAAAAAAAGGGCGGTATCGCCAGTGCGGCAAAAAAACTTGATGCTTACGGTACCGATTGCGCTAAGCTCGATTCCGCGAAGCATTGTCAGTTTTGGCAAGTCTCGCTGGCAAAAAAGGCCAAGCCCTTTTTGTTGGATGAGTGGTTTCAGCAGGCACAAATCGTTTTTAAATCGCAGCCAATTTCGATCGCGTATTTACCCGGCGTTTTCAGCTTTGACGCCTTGGATGAGGGGAGTGCCTTATTGATGGAAAACATGCCTGTCAAGCTGGAAGGTCGTGTCTTGGATTTTGGTTGCGGCTGCGGCGTGATAGGGGTGTATGCAAAGCTATTGAACCCCTCGATTCAACTGGAGCAGGTAGATATCAATTTATTAGCGCTGACTTGTACTCGAAAAACACTGGCATTGAACCAGATAGAGGCGTCTGTGTATCCCAGTGATGGCTGGTCTCAGGTTCAGGGTAGGGTCAATGCTGTGGTGACTAATCCCCCTTTTCACAGAGGGCTTGAAACAGAATATCAGACGACGGAATCGTTTATCTTCAAAGCGAAAGATAAAATGGCGAAATATGCGCCTTTTATTTTGGTAGCGAATAGTTTTTTAAAATACGCGGCAGTGATTGAAAAAACATTTGGGCGTTGCGATGTGCTGGCAGAAACCAGCAAATTTCGTGTGTATAAGTCGGCCCGATAATCAGGCAAAAAAAAAGCCCTTGCAGAGCAAGGGCGAGTCCACTCTAGCTTGCGCTAGCGATAAAAACCTGAAGAAACATGGACAAGTTTCATGGTTTGCATCTTAGCCATATAAATTAGAATGTTCATACTAAAGTTTGAACTCTGTCACAGTTGTTGATGCTGTTTAACTAATAGCTCACATTTTCATCAAAGGCGCATTGGTGCATGTAACATTATGTGATAATTTGTAAAAAAATATGGAATTACTACGTTCATAGGGCAAGGGTCACACACATGTTATTGCGTACACCGCATCGGGCTTTAAAAAAAGCTGCCACAATCGGCACAGGTTTGCTGGTATCTGCAGCTTTTTGCTTTTCTGCGCACGCTGAACTTGTTTGGTTGTCTGAAGAGTCATTATCCCAAGTGACTGGCCAGTCTGGCCTGACGATTGATATTGAAACAAAAGTAACCATTGGTGAAGTCGAATACGTTGATGCAGGCTCCTTATACTGGAAAGATTATTCCTTCACGGGTATAGGTGGGGGCTTGGTTGATAACCTGCGAGCAAAAATAGATTCGACCAACGGTGCCGAAACACTTGCGACAGGCTTTTCTGATCTGGCAAAACTGGCGTCTATGGGGTATCTGGATGCTACTGAAACCGACATAGCCTGGGCGATGGCCGAATATGCCGATGGCGCTGGTGGATTTGGCAAGCAGTATAATGATGGCGATCTGGTTATCCATGTTACTTCCACCGATTTTGGTATTGATTTTTCAGTACCCGTTCCTTCGAATGCGGCAGATCAGGCAACTAACTTACAGGCCATGAAAAACGCGGTTGACTTTCACATCCAGCAGGGCGACTTTGGTTTAAGAAGCTCGGATAAGTTGGTAGAAACCAGTATTTCACGTAATTTTTCGGTGCAGGCGTACTTGGGTTATTTAGATATTATTCTTAAAAATAACGGCAACGGCTTTACCGACACCGGTGGCTCAACAGCAGGTAAACCCAATAATGTTCGCTTGGCAGATTCCTATATTCAATTTGATTTGAAATTCAGGGTAGAAGATCTGGATATCGAAAATACGAGCAACGCATTAAACCGGGTTATTCCGCGTGCCGTGACCAATCCGGGTTTAACGCTTAAAGATATGCGCATTCATAACGAGCGTGGTAACGATACGCTGGGCAGTTTCGGCTTTGCCAGCGTGGAAGCCAAAATGGGCGCTGCGATGGGTGTTATGAACTCAATGGATAAGTTAGGCCAATCCCCAGCTGATACCTATGTCGATGGTCAGGCTGTCTATGATGTCAATATCAAGTGGGACTGGGATTTACCCCACATTTCTTTCGGTGATACAGACCAGAGTATCGGCAAAGTGTATTTCACCGATTTTCATATTAACGATACATCGATCGTTATTTCAGCGCATTAAACCCTCTTGGGCTTAATGCCTGTTAAGTCGCTTTCTTGCCGTTTGCTTTTGTTGGCGCTATTCAGCAGGTATGGGCAATTTTTGATTTAGCTGTCAGGCCTTTGTCTGGTTCGCCAATATGCGTGTGACGGTGTCAACAATCGTTTGGGTTTGGCTATCCAGTTCGAGGTTAATCCTGTCGCCAATCTTAAGTTGGCCGAAGGTGGTGACTTTTAAGGTTTCTGGAATCAGGTGAATTGTGAAATGATCATGGCTTACCTGACCAATGGTCAGGCTGCATCCATTGAGGCCTACAAAACCTTTAGGTAAAAGATAGGCGCGTGTGCCCTGGGGTACACTTAAATATAGTGTGCAATTTTCTCTGTTTTTTTCAATTTTCAGTAGTTCTGAGGTCGAATGAATATGGCCTGACATGGGATGCCCACCAATTTCATCTCCGAATTTCGCGGCCCGTTCAAAATTAACGTGATCGCCGGGCACTAATTCCCCCAAGTTTGTCAGGCGAAGTGTTTCAGCAATGGCATCAAAGTTTGCAGTGCTTTCTTCGAGGTTATAGCCGGTGACAGTTAAGCAGGTGCCGTTTATCGCAATGCTGGCACCGGTACGAATGTCGGATAGCTGCCCATTCGGAAAAGCAAAACATAAATGGCGTAATTGAGTGTCGCCACTGGCGGCGAGCAAAGTGGCCTGGCCTTGAACTATTCCACTAAACATTGATCCTGCTCTGATATAGAAAATGAACATTCATGCACTAGACATGATTTAAAGTCTTGATGACTTAAATAATAATACGTATATCTATTAAAGACTCCTGTTTTTTTTCCGATAAACATTAAAAGGAACCAGATAGGGATAGTTATTTTGCCTGCGGAACAAACACCCAAATTAAAATCATCCGGACTTGCAAGTTCACCCGACTCCATGAATGCTTTATTTGAAGATCTTGATAGTCGGAAGCTGCAACAAAAAAAATCTATTGGCGCAAGCTTGGAGCCTTCTGTCCCTGCGCGCAGGAAAATAATCGATCGACGAGACCGTGAGGCAGTAAAAAAAATTGCGCCCAAAGATGAGCGCCGGGAAGGCGACCGTCGCCAAAAGAAACCGCAAGCTAAAACCTCGGCAGAAAAGAAGTCTGAGCAGGATGAGCTGAAGCTTCAGCAGCATAGAAAAAAAATACTTCTGGCTGGTTGTGAGCCTGTAATGGGGTTTAATTATGATTTTCTGGCGATGGATGATTACCCCGAAAATGCACTTGTTGCAGCAGCCAGACGAGATAGGGATTATTGGTTAGCCATTTGTGGCGTGCTCACAAGTGTGTTCGTGTTCGGTCTGATGGGGTTTGTACCTGCGGGTATTGCAGGCATTTCTTGTGGTTTGGCGTTCATTTCAGCTATTTTTGCGTTTTCATCATTCCGGCGCCATTTCTTTAGTCGCCCGCATTTGCATGTGCTGCTGGCAAAACGTAAAGAAATAGAATTCCGTGCGCTTAGTCATATCCGCTTGCTTGAAGGTACAGATGGCTTAGCCTGGCGTTGTGAAAAACTAAAAAAATATAACAGCAATCTCGGGCAGAAAATTTTTCATGGCATCTATCGCTTTTCTAAAGAAAAGCAATTGCTGAAAGTTATTCGCCAGAAAAAACATATTCGTTTATATTTAATGTTAATGATTGAGGCGCAAAAAGCCTATAAGAAGCTGGAAAAGGATTATCTCGAAAACCATTTCAAGCATCTTGAAGCCGGTTGGGATGACAGAATAGATGAGCAAGAGGCCTCGAAATTAGAACAAGTGTTAAATGCTTCAGGGCAACCGCCTAGAGTCGAATAGATTCTTGACTTTCCAAACGATCAAACGTATGTTTAAAACACTCGTTTGGAATAAAGATACTAAGATTCTTATGGCTCATACAGAAACTGTCGATCGTATATTAGACGCTGCAGAAATCCTCTTTGCGGAAAAAGGCTTCGCTGAGACGTCACTTCGTTCCATTACCAGCAAAGCTAAGGTTAACCTGGCTGCGGTAAATTATCATTTTGGTTCCAAGAATGCCCTGATTCAAGCGGTATTCAATCGTTTTCTGTCCCCTCTGAATGATCTTATGGTTGCCGGTATCAGAGCCAACCGATGGGGAGAAAAGGGTGGCAATATCCCTACCATCGAAGACATCATTCGCCTCTATACCCAGAGTTTGTTAAAGATACCGACGCGTCATCAAAACGGAGTGTCTATCTTTATGCGTTTGCTGGGCTTGGCCTATACCCAGTCGCAAGGTCATCTTAGAAAATACCTCGAAGATGAATACGCGCAGACTTTCTGGCCTTTTTTAAGCCTTATTAAACGGGTGACCCCCGAGTTAAGCTCGCGCGAGAGGTTTTGGCGAACGCAGTTTCTACTGGGATCAATGGCGTTTACTATGTCCAGCATTCAGCAATTGAATGATATACTCGAGAACAAGGCCGGTTCTACACCCAACCCTGAGCAAGTGGTCGACTTTCTGGTGCCCTTTCTAGCGGCTGGTTTGAGCGCGGCCCCTGCGCAGCCTATTCGCTCCCCATCTACCTGAAACTAATTATGAACTGTTCAATGCCCGTGATCGAAATATCGCTTAGCCAACAAATGCTCAGCTTTATTCATGGTGGGGAGCGAACAGAGTATGTTATTTCATCTGCAAAAAATGGCGCCGGTCAGCTTTCAGGCTCCGGTTGTACCCCCTTGGGTAAACATTATGTTCGCGCCAAAATAGGTACGGGCTTACCTGAGAATACCGTTTTTGTGGGCCGTCGGCCTACCGGGGAAATATATTCACCCTTAATGGCACAGCGTTTTCCTGAGCGAGATTGGATTTTATCGAGAATACTTTGGCTAAGTGGTAGAGAACTTGGATATAATCGCCTAGGGAAAGTTGATTCTATGCAACGTTATATTTATATTCACGGCACACCTGAATCTGAACCCATGGGTGTTCCGATGTCTCACGGCTGCATTAGAATGCGGAATCCTGATTTGCTGGCCTTGTTTGAAAAAACACCGGTTGGCACAGAGGTTCTGATTCACCCATAAACCTGTTGTCGTTAATTATATCTTTAGCAAAGTGACTATGTATGCCTAATGCTTTGAATCATGCCGATGATTTTATTGGCCCTTTAATGTTGGATATTGAAGGCACAGCTTTATCAGAAGAAGACAAAATCCTGTTAAGCAATCCCTTGGTGGGAGGGCTGATTCTATTCAGCCGCAATTTTGAATCACCTGCTCAACTCCAGACACTGGTAAAATCTATTCGTGAAATTTCGCCAACTATTCTATTGGCTGTTGATCATGAGGGTGGTCGTGTTCAACGTTTTAAAGAGGGCTTTACTCAGATTCCGCCGATGGCGACCTTAGGTAAACTCTTTGATCGCTCACCCGAAGATGCGCTCCAGAAAGCCAGAGATTTTGGCTGGATTATCGGTTCTGAATTAATTGCCTATGATATTGATTTAAGCTTCGCGCCTGTATTGGACCGTGATCATGGTGTATCTGCTGTGATCGGAGACAGGGCATTTTCACGCGATGCAGATACCATCATTGAATTAACCAGTTCCTTTATTGATGGTATGCATGAGGCGGGTATGGCGGCCACCGGTAAGCATTTTCCCGGGCATGGCGGGGTCGCGGGTGATTCACATACAGAGATACCCGAAGATAAACGGCCATTAAAAGCCCTTAAAGAGGATGATCTTTATATTTTCAGTGCGCTGATCACCGATGAACAAAAATTGGATGCTATCATGCCTGCACATGTTATTTATTCGGCCGTGGATAAACAACCTGCCGGTTTTTCATCTGTCTGGTTGCAGAAAATTTTGCGAAAAGAACTTGAGTTTGACGGTGTAATTTTTAGTGATGATCTGGCGATGGAAGGCGCTAGTGTGGCCGGTACGTTTGCGGATCGCGCCAAAGCAGCGCTGAATGCCGGGTGCGATATGGTCCTGGTTTGTAATCATCGCCAAGGGGCGCAAGAGGTTTTAGCCTTTTTGAATAAGCTTCACCAGGCCAGCCCGAGTCTATTCAGTAACCCGCGTCTCAAGAAAATGCGCTTAAATGCTGCCAAACAAAAATCAGTTGAGGCCTTGCGCAGCAGCAAACGTTGGTTGAGTGCTACCAGGGGGTTATGAGTTTGATCGGAATTATCGGTGGCACAGGTTTATATCAGCTAGAGGGCTTCAGCTTAAAAGAACAGGTCTGGGCTGAAACACCCTTTGGTGAGCCTAGCTCTATGCTGAGTTTTTCCAATTATGCAGGGCGTGATGTGGTGTTTCTTGCCCGGCATGGCAACCCGCACCGCATTGCTCCGCATCTGATAAACTACCGGGCAAATCTGTTTGCGTTAAAAGAGTCGGGTGTGCAGGCAATCATCGCGATTAATGCAGTCGGGGGGATTCATCCTGAGCTTGGGCCGCAAGCTATTGCGATTCCCGACCAGATTATAGATTACACCTATGGGCGTGATGCGACATTATTTGATGGTTGTCATATAGAAAGCGTTGAACATGTGGATTTCAGCTACCCTTATGATGCCGGAATCAGGGCGAAGCTGCTCGAAGCGTCACGTCTTTGTAATCTTAAGGTGCTTGATGGCGGCACTTATGGCGCCACCCAGGGGCCGCGCCTTGAAACAGCAGCCGAAATACAGCGAATGAAGCGTGACGGTTGCGATATGGTGGGAATGACGGGTATGCCCGAGGCGATTATTGCCCGGGAGCTTAGTGTTCCTTTTGCCTCTTTGGCATTAAGTGTCAATTGGGCAGCAGGTTTGAGCGACAATCTGATTACCCAGGAAGATATTGCTTCAGCCGTGGAGCAGGGTATGTCGAAGGTGCATCAAATTCTAACCAGGTTTGTAACCCTGGATCAGTAAGAGATTAATTTGTTTTTCGGGGCATTGCCTTGCTTAACCAGCGATCAAGTTGGTTAGCAAAATTCTGTTTATCCTGCTGGTTCAACGGGGCAGGCCCGCCGCTATGAATACCGCTTGAGCGCATGGTTTCCATAAAGTCTCGCATATTCAGGCGTGATTTAATATTTTCCCGAGTATAAATCTGGCCTCGAGGTCCGATTGCCAGCGCTCCTTTTGAAATGACTTCGTCTGCTAGCGGAATATCTTGTGTAATAACCAGATCTCCGCTTTGTGTCTGCGTCACAATCCAGTTGTCTGCTACATCAAACCCGCTACTCACCTGAATAGACTTGATGTTGTGCGCGGGCGGGAG
>JBFHPN010000060.1:0-8480 GCA_041592735.1 Oleiphilaceae bacterium
AGTTGCAAGTGTGAATCGATGAGCATTCCGGCATTGCTTTCCAGTGCAAATAGGTAGAAACGTTCACCGTCGGCTCTGTCTTCATGAATGAGTGCGATGCTAGCGTCAAAGGGTTCACTGGTTTTGTCAATTAACTCTTTTAATTGCTCAGTGAATAAACGACCAAGCTTTTCAAAACCTATTTTCTCTTGCTCAAATTCCTTTAGCCAATTCTGGAAAGGAAAGCTGCTGAAATCAGGATCAAAACGTCCGAATAATTTACCTGCCTTGAATTGAAAGTTCTTTTTCAGCTGTGAGAAAAGGCTTTCATGATCGGCTGTAATGGTCAAGGCATGTTCGGCAAGAGAGAGCTCAGAGGGCTGGTCTTCTTGAATGCGCGTCAGTTTATGAAAAATAATGGAACGTATTGCCATAGTGTCAATCTATTCGTGTTGTAAAATAAAATGCACATTAAGATAGTTAGTTAGAAAGGTGAATCTTCCAACTATCAGAATGTGCATACAAAGCTAATGCAGTAGGTGGCTACGATCAGCTCGAGCCATTACATGCATGCTATTGAATTAGCCAATATTGTGACTTATTCAGATTTTAATCAGTTTGGTTTGTTGTGGAATATCTGTATCAACCTTGGCATTCAAATGTAGATCTGCACATTCATGACTCTCTTTGAGTGCAATGATCGCAATTAAACCGGCCGCTTTCAGTGCTTTAGCAATCAGTAACTTTTCAGTATCGCTCGCTGCCATGTGATCATTGATCAATACCACCGTGCGGCCAAGGTTAAATAGCTTACGTTCTGCTGCCTGCGCAAGAATATCAGACGCTTCACCGGTACAAATAACGATGGCGGCTTTCTGATGTTCAAGTCGGGCGGCGCGTTCTGCGTCACTGACAGGTTCCCAGGAAGCGGAATGATCATCTGCAATGGAATCGATCATGCCTGCGCCAACAGTCACGTTCGTGAGTCGGTCAATCAGAATAAACGCGCCGGTTAAGCGGTTTTCCTGGTAAGGATCGAAAGCAATTGTCTGATTAAAGTGCACGGTGCACAGTGCAATGGTATTAAGATCTAATTGCGAGGCCTTGGTTTTTTCAAGCGTATTTACATCGATCAAATGCTCAATTGACTGAATTGAACCTGAGGCCAGTTTGGAACCCAGTTTTATATCGACCAGTTTGCCAGGTGCGATAGGGGTTTCAGACATCCAGACGATATGTGCTTTTACGGCACTGCTCACTTGAGGTAAATCGTCTGCCTTGACAATCATATCGCCACGGCTGATGTCGATCTCATCATTTAGCGTCAGCGTGACGGCCTGGCCAATAAAAGCTTCTTGCTGTTCACCTTCAAAGGTGACGATCGACTTTACAGTACTGCTTTTACGTGATGGCAGTGCGGTAATTCTGTCTCCGGGCTTAACAATTCCGGAGGCAATTGTGCCGCAGAAACCTCTGAAGTTAAGGTTGGGTCTATTGACGTATTGCACCGGAAAACGGAAGTTTTCAAGGTTTTTGTCTTTGGATATTTCCACAGTCTCCAGCATTTCCATTAAGGGTTTGCCGGTATACCAGGGGGTTTTGTCACTTGGGGCAATGGTATTAACGCCTTTCAAGGCAGACAAGGGGGCAAATTGAATGTCACCCAAATTGAGTTGCGCAGAAAATTTCAGGTAATCCTGTTTGATTTCATTAAAACGCGCTTCGCTGTAATCGACCAGGTCCATTTTATTAATGGCGACGATCACATGCTTGATTCCCAATAAAGACGCAATAAATGAATGCCGTTTAGTCTGGGTCAATACGCCATGTCGTGCATCAATCAAAATGATAGCAAGGTCAGCGGTGGAGGCACCGGTCGCCATGTTGCGCGTGTATTGCTCATGCCCGGGTGTATCGGCAATAATAAATTTACGACGGGCTGTCGAAAAATAGCGATAGGCAACGTCTATCGTAATGCCTTGTTCGCGTTCAGCTTGCAGGCCGTCAACTAGCAGTGCCAGGTCAATTTCACCCTCGACAGTGCCTGATTTAACGCTATCTTTGCGAATGGCTTCAAGCTGATCTTCATAGATCATTTGTGAATCATGCAGTAAGCGGCCAATTAGCGTGCTTTTGCCGTCATCCACGCTTCCGCAAGTCAATAATCTGAGCAGCTCTTTATGTTCGTGCTGTTTCAGGTACTCATTGATGTCTGTACTGATTAGATCTGATTGATGTGACATAGTAAAAATCTCTTTAGTGTGCCAATCGCTTGTGCGTTAGGCGCGCTGAATACGGAGTTGTTTAGGTTCAAAAAATCTTAAGTAACGATCAGCAAAGAGGGCTTAAAAATACCCTTCACGTTTTTTCTGCTCCATGGATCCAGCTGAATCATGGTCGATAACCCTGCCTTGTCTTTCAGAAGAGGTAGTCAGCAGCATCTCCTGAATAATGTCTGTCAGAGTTGCGGCCTCGGATTCGACAGCACCGGTCAGTGGATAGCAGCCCAATGTTCTGAAGCGCACAGATTTCATTTGAACGTCTTCGCCTTCGCGAATAGGCATGCGCTCATCGTCTACCATAATAAGTGTGCCGTCACGCTCTACGACCGGGCGCTTTTTGGCAAAATAAAGAGGAACAATTTCGATGTTTTCCAGGTAGATATATTGCCAGATATCCAGTTCTGTCCAGTTAGATAAAGGAAAAACACGGATACTTTCGCCTTTGTTGACCTTACCGTTATAAATATTCCACAGTTCAGGGCGTTGATTTTTTGGATCCCAGCGGTGTTGTGAGTCTCTGAACGAATACACACGTTCTTTGGCGCGCGACTTTTCCTCATCGCGACGAGCGCCACCAAATGCCGCGTCAAACTTATATTTATTCAACGCCTGCTTAAGCGATTGCGTTTTCATAATATCGGTATGTTTGGCGCTGCCATGTGTAAAAGGACCAACACCCTGAGCAACACCTTCCTGATTGATGTGTACAATCAGGTCAAAACCATATTGTTTCACCACACGATCCCTGAATTCGATCATTTCCTTGAATTTCCAGGTAGTGTCGACATGCATTAGTGGAAAGGGTGGTTTTCCGGGGGCGAAAGCTTTGCGGGCTAGATGCAGCATGACAGCTGAATCCTTGCCGATAGAGTAAAGCATAACCGGATTATCGAACTCGGCAGCCACTTCACGAATAATATGAATGCTTTCAGCTTCCAGTTGTTTCAGGTGAGTCAAATTGTATTTCGACATAGTAGTAAAACTCATAGTCAGTAGGGCTCTCAGGTGCTTAAGCACTCGGTGAAAAAAATTGTGCGAAACTATACCAGAATACAAATCAATTGCGAATGGCGAGATGGATTTTAAGGCAAGCCAGATGCTATTTCCACATGCGTTACATCCATTCGGGTGATTGGTTCTGTAGGCGCGGGTAGGGCTAAATTATCTAGCGCGTTTGTTGAATCGGCTAGGATCTGTGAATCTAAAACGGTATACTTCTTTCTTTTAAATTCAGATAAAAGACATTCTTAAAATTCAGTGAGGCAAGGTTAGAAGCTATGAGCGATGTGAAAGAATATATGCTAACTGTCGGGAAGGCAGCAAGAGCTGCAGCAGCAATTATTTCAGCGGTCAGCACAAAACAGAAAAATCACGCACTTATGGCAACAGCTGAAGCCTTGAATGCTCATCGGGAGATGCTGGTTCAGGAGAATAAAAAAGATCTGGAAAAAGGGCGTGAAAATGGTCTTGATGACGCCATGTTGGACAGGCTGGCACTCACGCCGGTGCGAATTGATGCCATGATAGAAGGCCTTAAGCAGGTTGCTTCACTCGATGATCCTATTGGTGTGATTAATGATCTGAAGTATATGCCTTCTGGTATTCAGGTCGGTAAAATGCGTGTCCCGCTTGGGGTTATCGGGATTATTTATGAGTCTCGGCCTAATGTTACCGTTGAGGCGGCTAGTTTGTGTATTAAATCGGGGAATGCCAC
This sequence comes from Oleiphilaceae bacterium, assembly GCA_041592735.1. Classification (GTDB taxonomy): domain Bacteria; phylum Pseudomonadota; class Gammaproteobacteria; order Pseudomonadales; family Oleiphilaceae; genus PZPK01. The sequence continues at coordinate 3,976 of JBFHPN010000060.1, forward strand.
GGTACTAAGAGGGGGTTCCGAAGCGATTCACTCAAATAAGGCGATTGCCAGTTGCCTGTCTATCGGTTTACGTGAAGCGGGTTTGCCTGAAACGACAGTGCAGGTGGTAGAGACCACGGATCGTGCCGCAGTGGGCGAAATGATTACGATGCCTGAGTATATCGATGTGATTGTGCCTCGTGGTGGCAAAGGTTTGATAGAGCGCATCAGCAAAGATGCGAAAGTCACAGTGATTAAGCATCTTGATGGGATTTGTCATGTCTTTATTGATCGGGATGCGGATCAGCAAAAAGCCGTTGCGGTTGCCCTGAATGCGAAAACACAGCGCTATGGTACCTGTAACACGATGGAAACATTGTTGGTAGATGAGGCTATTGCCGAATCAATTTTGCCGGTTCTGGCAGAACGCTATCGGGAAAAAGGTGTTGAGTTGCGTGCGTGTGAAAAAACCCTCAAAATTTTATCAGACGCCATACCGGCAGTAGAAGAAGATTGGTTTACGGAGTATTTGGCGCCAATTTTGTCGATTAAAATTGTCTCTGGTATGGATGAAGCGATCGCGCATATTAATCATTATGGCTCCCATCATACCGACTCAATCATTACCGAGAATTACACGCGGGGCAGACAGTTTTTGACTCGAGTTGATTCCAGTTCAGTAATGATAAATGCCTCCACGCGATTTGCTGATGGCTTTGAATATGGTCTTGGCGCAGAAATCGGCATATCGACCGACAAAATTCATGCAAGAGGCCCGGTTGGCCTGCATGGTTTAACGTCAGAGAAATTTGTCGTGCTGGGGGATGGGCATATACGTCAATAATTGATGTTGGGTGTTCATGAATATATTTCTAGGCGGTACCTTTGATCCGATCCACAATGGGCATATTGAATTAGCCGATGCACTGGTGCGCGAATTTTCGTCTGCCCGGGTATTCTTAATGCCCTGCAGGGTTCCAGTTCACAAGCAAATGGCTTCCGCGTCTGTTTCGCAGCGCCTGGCGATGCTAGAACTTGCGCTGCATGACCGACCAGCTATTAAGATAGATCAGCGAGAATTGTGCAGATCGCAAGCAAGTTATACCTATGATTCACTTGTGTCGATACGGCATGACTTTAACAATGAATCCTGCGCATTTGTGTTAGGCACCGATGCATTAATGACATTCCCAAGCTGGTACCAGGCGACTAGAATGGCGCCATTAACACATCTGATTGTTGTTGAAAGAGCATTAACATCTTTTGCGCAAATGATGCCGTCTGAGCATCAACTTACAGCGCTTGATAGCATGTCAACGAGTATGAGAGCGCATCTGGATGCGGTGCTTCGGCTAGGTTTTTCTGAAGTATCTGATCCACAGGAATTATTCAGGCAATCTGCTGGTTGTTTAGTTGTTCTAAAATTGCAGTTACCCGAAGTTTCAAGTACACAGATTCGCACTTCTGTTAAAAATGGGAAAGATATAAAACACTTAGTCTGTGATAAAGTGGCAGACTACATTAAAGAGTCAAAACTCTATCTAAACTAGGAAAGATATAAATAGATGCAAACACTTGAATTAAAAGACTTGGTTATAAATTCTCTGGAAGAGTTAAAGGCGGATAATATCTGCGTGCTGGATGTCCAGAATAAAACCAGTGTTACGGACTTTATGATTATTGCCTCTGGAACCTCTACGCGTCATGTTCGTTCCATTGCAGAAAATCTGGTGACTGCTGTGAAGTCTCAGGGGCTGAAATCGCTCGGTGTTGAAGGCGATGATGTCAGTGACTGGGTGCTGGTGGACCTTGGTGAAATAGTGGTGCACGTGATGTTGCCCTCAGCGCGAACCTTTTATGACCTGGAAGGTTTCTGGCGAGATGGCCCGGATGCAAGCCAATCAATGGCTGAAAAATAAGCGTTCTTATGTAGCTTTCCATTTTTATAGCGTTTGCTGCGGGTACCTTATGCTTGTTTATCTCTTATGAAAATTAAAATCCTGACTATTGGAACTAAAATGCCTGCCTGGGTGAATGATGGTGTCTCAGAATATACCAAGCGTTTACCTCGTGACTTAGTGGTTGAATTTCATGAACTGCCCTTGGCTGCACGCAGTAAAAATGCGGATATTAAACGAATAATCCAAAAAGAATCAGATGCTATGTTGGCCGCAGTTCATGATCAGGATTATGTTATTGCCCTCGAAGTGAATGGCCAGTCCTGGAGTACAGAAAAACTGGCGGCTAACCTAGAAAACTGGCAGATGAATGGGCGTAATGTGGTATTGATGATTGGGGGGCCGGATGGCCTGGGAGAGGCTTGCAGGCAGCGAGCTAATCAATTGTGGTCTTTGTCGGCCTTAACCTTGCCGCATCCCATTGTTCGCATCGTTCTTGCTGAGCAGCTTTATCGCGCCTGGACTCTGACTCAAAACCACCCTTATCATCGCGCTTGATCGGAGACGCTAACTTGAGTTTTGAACGGCACCGGTTAAAAGATGCGAACAACGAAAAACGTATTTTCGCTTTTCGAACGATTGTGGCTCTTCTGTTTATTTTCATTCTTACGGGCGCACTGTTAATGCGCCTTTATCACCTTCAGATAGTTAACTATCGACATTTTCAGACCCTTTCTGATAAAAACAGAATGCAATTGCAGTCTATTGCTCCTAACAGAGGCTTGATCTATGACCGCAATGGTACGCTTTTAGCAGACAATCAGCCGGTGTTCAGTGTTACGCTGGTGCCTGAATATATTGAAGATATGGATGCCACTATCCAACAGGTTGCCGGGCTATTGCATATTACCGACAATCAGGTGGAGCGTTTTAAAAAGCGCTTGAAACTGGCGCGCCGTCCTTATCAGGCTATTGCCTTGAAAACCAAATTAACGGATGAAGAAATCGCCATTATTGAAGTTCGCCGCCATGAACTTAAAGGTGTAGAGATTCAAGCCGAACTGGCTCGATATTATCCGCTGTCTGGTAATACCTCTCATTCTTTGGGGTACGTTGGTCGTATCAGCGAAAAAGACCTGCGTGAGGTCGATGAGCAAAATTACTCGGCGACCAATTATATAGGAAAGTTAGGGCTGGAACGGTTCTATGAAGATGAACTGCACGGCACTGTCGGGTTTCAAACAGTTGAAACCAATGCCAGTAACAGAGTCTTAAGAGTCCTTAATAAAACGAATCCTATACCCGGATATAATCTGACGCTGCATATTGATGCAAACCTGCAACTGAAAGCTGAAGAACTTTTGGGCGATCGACGCGGCGCAGTGGTTGCTATTGAACCGAAAACCGGTGGTCTGCTGGCTGTCGTCAGTACGCCAAGTTTTGACCCCAATGCGTTTGTCACAGGGATCGATTATAAGTCCTACGCAGAATTAAGGGATTCTATTGATATGCCTTTATTTAATCGTGCCTTGAGGGGGCAATATCCTCCTGGTTCCACGATTAAACCTATTGTTGCGCTGGCCGGTCTGGAAAGTAAAACAACGACAACGACTTATAGTATCTGGGATAAGGGCTGGTATCAGTTGCAAAAGGATGATCGCTTTTATCGGGACTGGAAACGTGAAGGTCACGGCCGGGTAGATATTTCTGCAGCCGTCTATGAGTCATGCGATACCTTTTTCTATGAATTAGGCTTCCGCATGGGGGTTGATACAATGTCACGTTATTTGGGTTATTTCGGCTTTGGGTTGAACGCCTCATTTGATGTGGCAGAAGCGCGCTCAGGCATATTACCCAGCAGGGAGTGGAAGCGTGCAGTGCAGGGGAGAGCCTGGTATCCCGGGGACTCATTAAATATGTCCATTGGCCAGGGATATTTTCTAAGTACGCCTTTGCAGCTTGCAAGCGCCACAGCGATGTTAGCAAACAGGGGTAAATGGGTTGCACCAAGATTTTTAAAAGAAATGAAAACTGCCGAAGGCCATACGGTCGCCCTGCCAGTTAAGCGCGACGTTCAACCGGAACCCTATCATAAGGTAGACCCCAAAAACATGGAGCATATTATTGAATCCATGTATCTGGTGATGCATGGGGAAAGAGGCACAGCAAGGGCAAGTGGTCGCAATGCGCAATACAAAATGGCGGGTAAAACAGGTACAGCGCAAGTAATCGGCATAAAACAAGGTGAGAAGTATGATGCCGATGCTATTAATGAAAGACATCGGGATCATGCCCTGTTCGTGGGCTTTGCGCCCCTGGAGGACCCTCAGATTGCCGTGGCGGTTCTCGTAGAAAATGGCGGAGGTGGCAGTTCCACGGCGGCGCCTGTCGCCAGAGCCTTATTTGATGAGTGGATATTAAACCTGAATAAACAAGATCAGTCTGTCAGTTCAGATCACGATAGTGGAGAAATACAATGAATCGTGATTTTTTACGACAAATGCCAGGTTCAGATGTGCATTTCAAAAAAGGTGTTAACTTTTTTTATCGCCTTCATATCGATCCGGTATTATTCATCCTGCTGTTGCTGCTTTGTGGGCTTGGGCTTGGTTTGTTGTACAGTGCCAG
>JBFHPN010000061.1:0-8450 GCA_041592735.1 Oleiphilaceae bacterium
GGATCGCTTACTGAAAGGCCGGAGTGCTCGCTTAATCACCCTGATGGACACACCTCCCTTTTACTATCGCTGGTTTTACCGCTGCCCCGGCCATCACCAGATGAAACGCACTATTCTGGAATTCTGTGGCATTACCCCGGTACGCATAAGCAGTTTTGGCCCGGTTAGGGCTGCGGATGAACAACAACGCCAAAAATGGCTAAACGCGGTTCATGCACTCGGTTTAAAACAGATTTAATATGAAACCTTGTTATTCTTGAATGACTAGCGCTATACAATAGCCACCAAATCATGAAATAGACATGTGAGCGTAATCCAAAACATTTAAACCTGCGTATCCCAAAAGAGCTAGTCTTAAGGTTAAGAACGATCTGCCTTGGCAGGAATCGCCATACTTGATGGTAAGGCCTTAACCAATAGTAATAGACATATCTTTCAATAGGCTTAGAATCTGACTCATTCAACCTGTAAAGGGAATTTTTAAAGGGCATACAGTATGTTTAGAATACGCTCCGTGATACCAACCCGAATAACCTTGCTGGGGTTATTCCTGGTGTCTGTCGCTTCAGCAAATTCTGCGCTACCCGTTATCACGGCACCGGTCGTATTAGTTAACAACTTTTCTGACCCGGTAGAAGCCCTGGGAACCCTTAAATCCAATGAAAGCGTCAGTATATCCGCCAATGTCACCGAGACGGTCAAGCAAATCTTTTTTGAAGATGGCCAGACCGTAAAACGCGGTGAGATTTTGCTCACACTTGAAAAAGCCGAAGAGGAAGCCGAACTGAAAGCGGCTCAGGCTTTGCTCGATGAGCGCAGGGCTTCTTATAACCGGGCACTGAGCCTGCAAAAGCAACAGGCCCTTTCTACGGCCACCCTTGAAGAGCGGCAGGCCTTGTTAAGTCAGACTGAGGGCGCCATAGAAGTCATTCAGACTCGGATCAACGACAGAATCATTCGAGCACCCTTTGATGGCGTGCTGGGCTTTCGTAATATCAGCCCTGGCACATTGGTGCGTCCGGGGGACCTGATTACTACCATCGACGATTTGAGTCGCATGAAAGTTGATTTTGACATTCCTTCGCGATTACTGGGCGATATTCGCCCTGGCCTCTCAGTAAGCGGGAAAATTGATGCCTTCGGCGACCGTATTTTTTCTGGCATCATTTCTACCGTAAACACTCAAATTGATCCGATTACTCGTACCCTGCGAGTCCGTGCTACCCTAAAAAACCCGGATCACTTAATCAAGCCCGGGCTTCTCATGACACTCACATTGCAAACAAACCCGCGTGCAGCACTTATCATCCCCGAAGAAGCCATCATTCAAAAGGATAAGCGTTTTTTTGTATACAAAACAGAGAACACCGACGGCAAGATTCTGGCAAAAGAAGTACAGATTGCCCCCGGCACTCGCACCCCGGGAAAGATTGAAATCAGGCATGGTTTAAGCGAAGGAGACCAGGTTATTGTGCATGGTTTGATGCACGTGCAAGCCAATCAGGAAGTCATGATTCAGGCGGTTGAAAAAACCAAGCAGCCGCTGAATGAGTTACTCCTTCAGTCTACCAGGGCGAAATAATATGAGGCTCTCTGATCTTTCGGTGACACGGCCGGTTTTCGCCTCGGTCATTTCATTATTGATGATCGCTTTTGGCGTGGTGTCGTTTTCCCAGCTGCCGCTGAGAGAGTACCCGGACATAGACCCGCCGGTGGTGTCGATCGATACGTCCTACAAAGGGGCGGCCGCTTCTGTTGTTGAAACGCGCATCACCCAATTGATTGAAGACAGAATTTCAGGGGTAGAAGGCATCATTTTTATTTCATCCACCAGCTCGGATGGACGCTCCAGAATTTCGGTGGAATTCAACACCAACCGCAACATTGATGATGCGGCCAATGACATACGCGACCGGGTAGCAGGCTTATTGGATATTCTCCCGGCAGAAGCAGACCCGCCAGAGATAGAGAAAGCCGATTCCAGTGATGATGTGATTCTCTGGCTCACACTCACCAGCAAGAATCGCAGCGTGATCGAGCTTTCCGATTATGCCAAACGCTATCTGGTGGATAAAATTTCCATCATTCCCGGTGTCGCACGTGTGCGCATTGGAGGTGGGCTGGAATATTCCATGCGTATCTGGCTCGATCGCAGCAAGATGGCCGCCAGAGGCATTACCGCAGCAGACATAGAAAGCGCCTTGCGCGCCGAAAATGTAGAGCTTCCTGCCGGGAATATTGAATCTGAAACACGTCAATTCACTGCACGAACCGAACGCGCATACAATGTAGAAGAAGATTTTAGAAGCCTGGTGATTCGCCGGGATGCCAATACCAACTACCTTATCCGGCTTGGTGATGTGGCCCGCGTGGAAAAGACCGCCATCGAAAACCGCACTTTCTTCCGTGGTAACGGGCAGCCTCGGGTAGGTATCGGCATTATCAAACAATCAACGGGAAATACCATCAGCGTAGCCAAAGCGGCTATCGAAAAAGCGTCCCAGATCGCCAGGACGCTACCCGAAGATATGAATTTTATTCCCGCCTATGATACCTCAGTATTTATTCAAAATGCGGTCAATGAAGTCTATAAGACGCTGGCGATAGCGATCGCCCTGGTCATATTAGTGATCTGGCTGTTTATCGGCAGCGCACGTGCAATGATTATCCCGGCGGTCACCATTCCGGTGGCTTTAGTCGCCAGTTTTGTCGGATTATTAGTGTTTGATTTTTCAATCAATCTGCTCACTTTGCTGGCGCTTGTACTGGCTATTGGATTAGTCGTTGATGATGCGATCGTCATCCTGGAAAATATTTCAAGACGCATAGAGGCGGGTGAAACGCCTTTGGTCGCGGCCTATCATGGCACCCGCCAAGTCGGTTTCGCGGTGATAGCCACCTCGGTGGTATTGATCGCGGTATTTGTACCGATTGCGTTTCTACAAGGCGATCTTGGGCGCTTGTTCTCCGAATTCGCCCTTACCATGGCTGCTGCTGTTTTCTTCTCCACTGTGGTCGCGCTGACGCTATCCGCCATGCTTTGTTCCAAGCTATTGAAGACACGCCAGGAAAATGCCCGCCTGACGATTGTGGACCGTTTGTTTGAGCGCCTCAGAGGCACCTACATCCGCTTCTTGAGTGTCCTCCTAAACCATCCTATCAGCGTAATTCTGTTATTTGTGGCCATGATGGGGGCTGCGGTATTTTTTTATAAAAACCTGCCATCCGAATATGCCCCTAAAGAAGACAGAGGCGCGTTCTTTGTACTGGTCAATGGCCCGGAAGGTGCTACCCATCAATACATGGCAGAGTATATGAATATCGTGGAAGAACGGTTAATGAAGCACGTGAATACCGGCGATATCAAACTCTTGCTGGTGCGTACACCACGCAGCTTTGGCAGCTTTACAAGCTTTAACAGTGGCATTGTCATCGCTGTTCTGAACCCTTGGGAACAACGGCGTAGCGCCTGGGCAATTATGGATGATGTCAAACAAGAGTTGAGTGACTTAACCGGTGTTCGCGCCTTTCCCATTATGCGTCAAGGATTCGGGGGAGGCATTCAGAAGCCGGTGCAGTTTGTTATCGGCGGCGGAACCTATGAAGAACTCGCAGCGTGGCGCGACCTGATCATTAACAAAGTAAATGAAAATAACCCTGGTCTGGTCGGCCTGGATTCAGATTACAAAGAAACCAAACCGCAGCTGAATATCCGAATAAACCGAGATCGGGCGGCAGATCTTGGCATAAGCAGCACAACCATTGGCCGCACACTGGAAACCATGCTTGGTGGTCGTCGGGTGACAACCTTTATCGACGATGGACAGGAATACGATGTTATCCTTGAGGGAGAACGCGACACCCAGCGCACTCCCACAAATCTGGAAAATATTTATGTACGCTCAGCCAGCCAACCCACACTGATCCCTTTATCGAACCTGGTGAGCATCACGGAATTTGCCGATTCAAATGCCTTGAATCGCTATAATCGTGTTCGAGCCATTACCCTTGAGGCCAATCTGGAAGAGGGCTATTCGCTGGCAGCCGCGCTGGATTATCTGGAAGGACTGGTACGCACCCATCTGCCTGATACTGCCGTGATCGACTACAAAGGACAATCTCTGGATTTCAAATCCAGTGGTACCTCTATGTCCTTTATATTTATTTTAGGGTCAATGATTGTTTTTCTGGTTTTAGCGGCTCAGTTTGAAAGTTACATTCACCCTTTGGTGATCATGCTTACCGTCCCTCTTGCCATGACTGGCGCACTGGCCGGTTTGTATTTTTCCGGCGGTTCTCTGAATATTTATACACAAGTAGGGCTCATTATGTTAATCGGTTTATCGGCCAAAAACGGTATTCTGATCGTGGAGTTTATTAATCAGTTACGGGATCAGGGCGCGGAATTCAGGCGGGCGATTCTTGAGGCCTCATCGATCCGCCTGCGCCCCATCATGATGACAGGTATTACCACCGCTGCCGGCTCAATTCCACTGATCTTATCATTTGGCGCCGGCGCTGAGACACGCGCAGCCATTGGGATTGTAATTCTCTTCGGTGTGTTAACGGCCACCGTGTTCACTGTCATTATTGTTCCGGTCGCCTATAGCTTGCTCGCACGTGGCAGCGGTTCACCGGGCGACGTTCAGCGGCAACTTGAGCAAGAAGAAACAAGCTTCCTGCTCAAGGAGGCTGATCAATGAAATCCAGGTGCTTACTCATTCTAACAAGCATTGTTCTCAGTGCCTGTGTATCCGGGCCGGAATATCAACAGCCTGAGCATGCCATTCCTGATTTATGGAATACACAATTAGCTGCTCAGGCACAGGCACGCTCAGCGGCCTCACCTGTCTTATCTTCAACAGACCCATCCAGATTGCCAATTCACCGGGAAGATGCCATCAAAACTGATTGGTGGCAGGTATTCAATGACCCTTTGCTTGAAAAGTATATCGCTTTGGCGAGTCTGGAAAATAAAGATGTGCTTGCCGCCAGAGCTAATCTGAACATCGCTCGCGCCAAGCGAAATGAAACCGACGCAAAACACTACCCGCAAGTGGACGCCCGTTCAAGCATCACCCGAAGTGGTTCCAGCCGTTCGGATGAAGGCTCCGGATCACGACGCACCGAATACACTGCAGGCCTGGACGCATCCTGGGAAATCGATTTCTTTGGCGGCATCAAAAGAGAAAATGAAGCAGCCCAAGCAAGGCTCGAACAAAGCCTTGTCTCGCAGCAAGCCGTGCTCTTAGCCACGCTTTCCGAAACTGCTCGCAGTTACTACACCATCAGAGGTGTCCAGAAGCGTATTGCCATTATTCATGCCAATATAGCCCTGCAACAGAGCACTTTTGAGCTGATTCAAAATTTATTTAACATGGGCGAAGCCACTGAGTTTGATTTAACCCGGGCACAGGCCCAGCTTCAATTAACCAAAGCGCGCCTGCCAGATCTCGACGCTGATCTCAAAAGTGGCATCTTCCGTTTGTCGGTACTTTTAGGGCAACAGCCTGAAACCTTAATGGCGGAGATGCTAGACAGCAAACCCCTGCCTGCCCCGCCTGATATGGTCCCCGTAGGCTTACGCTCGGATATTTTGAGACGCCGCCCGGATGTGCGTATCGCCGAAAGAGAACTGGCCGCTGCAACGGCCGACATAGGTGTTGCTATCGCGGATCTTTATCCACGTTTTTCGTTGACAGGATCTGTCGGGCGCTCTGCCAGTATATTCAGTGACCTGTTCGAAGCCGACAGTAATGTATTTTCAATTGGTCCATTACTTCGATGGCCTGTTTTTCAGGCTGGCGCCATCAGGGCCAATATCAAGGTTCAAGAAGCTGAAGCGGAATTAGCCGCTATCCGTTATGAACAAACGGTACTTAACTCACTGGCAGATGCTGAATCAGCGCTCAGCCGCTACGCCCAAAAATTGAAAACCACCAACAGCCTGAAGCGTGCCTTAATCAGCAACGAACGCTCCACCGAATTGGCACGTTTACTTTATAATTCGGGGGAAGAAAATTTTTTGTCGGTGCTCGATGCCGAGCGCGAACTCTCAAATGTTAAAGATGCGCTGGTCATCAGTGAAACAGATACCATCCTCAACCTTATTGCGCTTTATGCTGCATTAGGCGGCGGCTGGGAATTATTTGCTTCCGACGACTCAGCTGCACACGTATTGCAGGACTAGCTGTTAAGCCCCTGCTCGCGCTATAATCCTTGAAACTCTATGAATTCAGGTGGGCATCATGCGATCTCCTCAGTCAATCCTTTCCTTGCTTGTGTGGCTTCTTTACGCACAGCTTAGCTTTGCCGAACTAAAAGAGCTGGAGGATGAAAAGCTGAAAGAATTGCATGGTAAAGAAGGCATTACGATCGATTTATCCTATAAACTTTCGATCGGTGAAATCATGGTTGATTTCAGAGATCGTGAACTCACCAAAGATGAGCGCCAACGCAGTATTGCACCCCCACCGCCTCGAATCGAATATCACCAGAATGGCAATTAAACAGGCCGGAATATAATTATGAATACAGTAAAAATTGACGCCTCGCTGAATGTATTCGGTGAAAAACTGATTCCTTGTAGCCTTAAACCACTCACAGGTTTTTTTCGGGATGGGTGCTGCAATACTAATGATCAGGATTATGGCTCCCATACGGTTTGCATCGAAGCCAGTCAGGATTTTTTAGAGTTTTCCCGTTTTAAGGGGAATGATCTGTCTACCCCGGTGCCTGAGTTTGGTTTTTCCGGTCTCAAGCCGGGTGATCGCTGGTGCCTGTGTGCCGGACGCTGGTTGGAAGCATTTGAAAGTGGCATGGCACCGCGCGTTCATCTCACCCGCACCCATCAACGCGCGCTGGATGTCATCCCGATGGAAATTCTCCGACAGTATGCAGCCGATTTAAACTGAGGCAAATATATTTAGAGTTAAGCAATAGGTGTATATTTGTTATCATAGCTAGCCACATTTAGAAAATATAAGGATAGAAAAATGAGAACTAAAATCGTTGCACTCTGTTCAGGTCTATTGCTCACCAGTAGCATGTTAACCAGCGGAAACGCCCTTGCAGAGAAACCCGAGTGGGCTGGAAAAGGCAAGCCTGATAAAGCACAAACTGAACTAATGAAAGAAAAAGGTAGCACCGAAAAGCACGAAAAAGGCAGTAAAGATAAACTGAAGGAAAAAGATAAAGATAAAAAACAAAAAGGTAGCGCCGAGAAAGAGTCTAAAGGCAGCAAGGATAAACTGAAAGAAAAAGGAAGTTCAGAGAAAACGTCTAAAGGCAGCAAAGATAAGCATAAAGAAAAAGGAAGTTCCGAGAAAACGTCTAAAGGCAGCAAAGATAAGCATAAAGAAAAAGGAAGTTCCGAGAATTCTGCAAAAGGACTGGAAAAACAATCTGAAAAGAAATCTCAGCAAGAAATGAAAGAACTGGGCAAAGGCTCAGAACAGGGCCAGGAAGCGCGTGAACAGCGCAAAAAATGGTGGAAATTCTGGGGTAATAACGAAGAGTAAGCGACTTATTCAGCAAACCGGTCAGTTGCATCCTGAATGCAACTGACCCGCTACCTGGCGCAACAGCCGCTATTTAGAGTGTTTATGCTTTTTCATGTCCAGATGGATAAAGTAAGCAAAGCCTCCGAAAAAACCTAAGGTCCCTAACACAACAATCAATCCTGCAACGACCGTCTCATCAATATACATACCTGAACTCCACCTAGAATTTCATCATAAAAACCATGGTGAAAATGTAGCATGCGCTACCTCAAAGGTAGCATGATACAGATCAATCAAAACGGGAAAATGATTAAAAAGAGAGCTTTCGCAAGCGTTCCAGTTCGTCCAATACAGCGTCAAGGCTATCCGGATTACTCATGAAGCGTTTGATTTGTTCCATTCCTTTGAGTGCAATAGGTTGGCGATTATCCCGGTCATAATATTGAGACACACCCTCCGCCTCATTCAAGAACTGGTCTGCGACTTCAAGAAAGTAGTCTTTCTTCTGTCGGTTTTTTTTCTGAGGTGCCAACATACCTAAGGCATGATTGAGCTCTGCCTGAACGGTTTCTTCGGACATGAAATTCAGAAAAGCCTCTGCTTCTTTTCTATTTTTCACATTGGCAGGAATAATCAGCAAATCGGTAGGCGCCTCTTCATAAAACAGGATGTCTGTGTTCATTTGAGGAAAACGAAACAGGCCTACTTTCGATTTCATCTGCTCTGGTATTTGTGATGTCCAGAAATTGCCCATCAAGAACATGCCCGCCAGATCCCGGTACAAAAACGGTAAGGCACTTTTCCAGGACAGCTCATCATGATCTGCATTAAAAAAACCCGCTGCAACCAGGGTGCCCAGATGTTCGAATACCTGCCGAACACGGCTATCATGATAGGAAATCTCACCCCTCATTAATTGCTGATGAAACGGCAGGCCATTCAAACGCA
>JBFHPN010000062.1:0-8419 GCA_041592735.1 Oleiphilaceae bacterium
ACGGTAATCGGATTACCCACATCTGCTTGCGTGGTCGTATAGGTGTTCGAATCCGTACCCACATTCGGGCCACCGGATTTCCATTGATAGCTGATCGAACCGGAGACGCCATCGGCATCGCTCACGGTCGCCGTCAGGGTATCCCCTTGTGCGGGCGTGCTGTTATCGATACTGACGCTGGCGGTGTCGTTCACATTGGTCACCGCCGAGGTCGCCGCACTGGTGGGTGTTTCCGCCGTGCTGCCGTCATCGGTATAGCTGGCGGTCACGGTAATGGTATTGCCCACATCGGCTTGCGTGGTCGTGTAGGTGTTCGAATCCGTACCCACATTTGTGCCGCCGGATTTCCATTGATAAGAGATCGAACCGGACACACCGTCACCATCACTCACTGTCGCAGTCAGGGTCTGTCCTTGGGCTGGGGTAGTATTGTCGATACTTACGCTCGCGGTATCGTTCAGGCGCGCAACAGTCACAGTAATATCAGCATTGGAACTGGTTGCACCATCCCCATCGCTAATGGTGACCCGAATATTTCTTGCGCCTGTTGTTGGCAAGGCCGTATCGGTATTTTGATAGGTGACCGCCCGCAGCAAGGTTTGAACATTTGCAGGGGTAGCATTTGAATTGAAATTCACGACAAGATCATTGCCGGCCACGATATTATTTCCAAGAGTCCCGATGACTGTCGCACTGACAGAGACATTCGATCCGGCAGTTGTTCCTGCAAGCGTCACGGCGCCGCTGGTGTCGAGGCTCAACAGATCTTCCGCCGCATCTTCACCTGAAGTGATTGTGACGGTTAAAGCGCCGCCATCAAAATCAGTTGATTCTGCATCGGTTACTGTCGCATTGGCAGATTGATCAATCGCCGTTGCCGCATCATCTTCGGTAAAAGTGAAGCTGTCACCATTCAGGTTTGCAATGACTGGCGCAGTATTAGCAGGGGCTAAACTAAATGCCGGGCTGACATCATATTCTAGGATTCTATCATTAGCCCACCATTCAGCTACATATAGCTTACTACCATCACTACTCAAATCTATACCATATGTATTTCCATTACTTAAAGAAGGTGCCAAATTAAAGGCCACAGGTAAAAGTGTTGCTGTAGAGAGATCAAATGGGGTACTTAATGAAAACTCACGAAGCTGCTTATCATAGAAATTTAAAACTATTAACTTAGTACCATCTGTACTAAATTCGATATCATCTCTTATATCGAAAAGCCCACTATAACTAAAGCTATAAGTTTTAGCGCCTTTAGTAGTTATATCAAATGGTGTTGATAGGGGATACTCCAAAATAATGTCATAAGAGAAATCATTTAAAAAAAACTTAGACCCATCAGCATTAAACGTAAATCCAGAGAGATTGATAACGTCGCCACTAAAAGACACTGTCACAGGCGTGGAATTTGCTGTTGAAATATCAAAGCCAGTTGATAGAGAATATACATTCAATGTGGTGCCATTAGCTTTAGATATAAATTTGGTCCCATCATCATTAAATAATATTCCACCACCTGAACCGGACGGAATTGAAAATGAACTACTTTGAACATATGAGGCAGTTGAAACATTAAAAGGCGTGCTTAATGTATATTCTTTTATGGTTTTCCCATTTGCGACAACAAACATTTTTGTTCCAGCAGCATTCAAAACCACAGAATCTGGTGCCGTTTCTTGAGCGCCAACATTAAAAGCACGAAGATAGGTGACTTCTGCCATTGCAGTAGAGCTAAATAAAACCGCCACTACCGATAAAAGAAACCCGTTAACGACTGATCTGGCAAATAACATCATTTATACCCCTGTAAATCACTGGACTATCTTTATTAAGGTCGATTAAGAGGGTTCTTTACCCCAATAAATCTGACAATCAGCATTAACGTGTAATTCTCTCAACACGCCCTAACACTGCCTTTACGCATAAATAAAACTAAAAAAAGATTAGTCCAGAAAAAGCATAATACAAAATAAGTAGAAACAAGATTCACGAACAATCGTATACTTGTATTGAATTGCTTCTTGGCAATACCAGATGCATTAAACCTGCGCAATCAGGCCCTATCTGACTTGCTTGATAAATGATCTTTTATGTAAAACCGGAATAAATAATCCACACTGAAAAAAAACAGTTTTTGATTACAAAAAACTACATTGAATTACAAAAGAAACCCGCTTTCATGGCTCACGCTTTTTAGCTTTTGAGCAAACTGAGAGGTATACAGGGAGACAGACACAAAGCATCTATTCAAGGCTGCGACAGAGCACTTTCAACCTTGTTACGTCCTCCCTCTTTGGCTTTATATAAGGCTGTATCAGCGGCATGTACCAGGTCGTAAGGCGCCTGATGAATAAAATCACCTCCTAGGCAGCTCGACACACCCACACTGACTGTGATCTTCTCCTTTATATTTTCTAGCGTGAAGGCTTCTACCTGAACACTATGTCGTATGCCCTCTGCCACCACCAATGCTCCCTCCATCGAGGTATTTGGTAAAATAAGGACAAACTCTTCACCGCCAAATCGTGCGGCACTGTCAGCCGGGCGTCGACAGTGACTATCAATTCTCTTTGCCACAAACTTTAAACATTCATCACCGACCAAATGGCCATAACGATCATTAAACGATTTAAAGTGATCAATATCTAAAAGGATAATAGACAGAGGCGTTTTCTCTCGTGCAGAACGTTTCCATTCCTGCTCTAATTTTTCATCAAAAAAACGACGATTATGTACCTGCGTTAAACCATCTATGGTGCACATCTCCTGCAATCTCACATTTGCTTTCGACAATTCAACCAAAGCAGTTTGCAGCTCTTGAGTACGAACTTCTACCTGATGCTCTAAAGACTCAGCTAATGTTTTCTGAGCCATAAAGGCTTTTTCTTTTTCATGTCGCAGCTCCTTCTCTTTTTCTAAAGCTACCTGTTGCATCTCAAAGCGTTTTTTTCGTTCATCTTCAGAACGGCTCCTAACCAGGCGAATCTTTTCAGTCAGCGCGAAGGATAAAATGATGATCTCCAAACCCAAACCAATTTGCAGCATATGCTGAGTCAGCAGATTGGAAGGCAGTACGCCAAACATTGCCAGTAAAAAACAGAATGCACCAAACAACATTGCAAACCAGGCGAAGATGTACTGTTTGGCTGCCGGTTCTTTAAATTGCCATGCTTTATAGGACGTAAATACACATAACAGTATGGTGACGATTGACATGCCCGCGGAAAGTTTAATGGCGATACCGTAGGGCAAAATAAATCCGATTACTGCCATACTACCTAGTAATATGCTCAGCAATTTGTTCACTGCAGGCAGTTTTTTCGAATAATTACGAACATTCAAAAAATGGTGGGTAAATAAGAGTAATGACAAACTTGATAAACTGATACCAAATGGAATGGCCTTGTTGTTCCACCAGGGGAAATCTGACCAGAGATACTGATAGTTAAGACCATGCTTTGTCGACAACACCAGCATCATCATGCCAGCGTAGAGCACGTAATAAAGAAACTCACGTGCTCGAAATGCAAAATAAAGGATCAGATTATAAAACATCATAATCCCTACAACGCCAAAATAGATTCCCTGAGTGATATAAAAAATCATGGTAGAGGAATTGTATGCGGATTCATTTAATAACGACGCCGGCAACTGCAAAGTACCCTCAGAGCGCACTTCAAGATATAAGGTTTTAATCTCTCCGGGAATCAGATCTATCGGAAGAACAAATGTATGGGACTCAAAAGGCCGCTGATTAAACGGCAATAAATCACCCGTAATATGACGTTCAATTATCTTTCCGTCTTGTTCGATATAAAACGCCAGATAATCAAGAACCGGATAATCCACTTTATAGTAATAACGTCCCTCACTTTGGCTGCTATCAAGTTGAATGCTCAAGCGAAACCAGAGTGTATTATCGGTGTATCCAAAATTGGGCACATGCTGTTGAGGGACCTGCCATTTAGATATGTCTAATGCCCTAACTTGATGAATATCCAGTACTTGATCTGATGGAACTTGCAAGGATAAGGTCGATGCATGGGTCTGTATGGAAGGTTTGCCATGCACATTAAGAACAAATGCGGGTTCAGCGGCAAAGAGTGTACCCGATAAGGACAGTAATCCAAGGATTAACACAAAACATGAAACGATGATATTCATTAATGGGGTTTTCCTAATGACAACCCTTTGATCTTATTTCTTATGACGAAAACACCACAAGTTAAATGGCAACAGACGCTATCAGATTTGTTACTTCTAAATGATTTATTCGGTCTATTTTAACGTTAGTCGCTTTCATCGAAATTACAAACGTACTCGGTGTATCACTTTTCAAAATCGAATTTTGCAAAATGCTTAAGCTTTATTTTCTGCAAAAAAAAAGCGAGTCTAATAAGACTCGCCTTTTTAAATACTTTTCTAGAAACTAGAGAGCAACGATGTTTTCAGCTTGTGGGCCTTTTTGGCCTTGAGTTACGATGAACTCAACTTGCTGACCTTCTGCCAGAGTTTTAAAACCTGTGCTGGCGATTGCACTGAAATGTGCGAAAACATCTGGGCCGGACTGTTGTTCAATAAAACCAAAACCTTTTGACTCGTTGAACCACTTAACCGTACCTTTCACTTTATTTGACATAATTACTTACCTGATAAAAATTAAAAATTTGCTCACATGAGCGGGTCTAGCATGGAATAGATTGTTGAACTTAGAAACTGCAGGACGAGGAATTATGAATAAAACACGAAATGTAGGATATAAATAACAGACGTTCTTTCTAGCTGCGGTCAACAATATAGAGTTCTTGATGTGATGTCTATCTTTATATTTTTTATTTACGGTTTATTTTATACTGCGGCGCTTTGCAAGCGGCTTATTCTATTTGAGAGGTGTCATGCCCCCTGCTACTGAAACATTCCGAGCATTTGGCCAGGATTTCACCCTCAACAGATATCCAAAAACCAGAGATCCATCTCTGCGGGCCTGGGATACAGCAGATGAATACCTTCTGAATACCCTTGAAACAAAGGGCATCGACCTGTCTCAAGTATGCATACTGCATGATAACTTTGGTGCGCTCAGCTTACCTTTAGCCCCCTATAATCCTAAGATATATACCGATTCCTGGCTGGCCAGAAAAGCGATTCTTGATAATTTAGCCCTTAATGAACCTTTGAATCCTGATATACCGGTTTATACACTGCTTAAAGAGTTGACTACCGCTTCAACAGCCCCCAACTATCTGATCGGGCGTATCCCGAAATCCAAACAACAACTGATCTATCTCTTACAAACCTTAAATAAATGGGCAGACCCCAGTACCCTGCTGCTCCTTGCTGGCATGGATAAACATTTGAGCCGTGGCCAATTTGAGCTTTTGAATCAATATTTTGGTCCTGCGCGTTTTTATCCCGGGGTAAAAAAAGCCAGAATCTGGGAAGCGACACTGGATAAATCGCTCCGTTTCAGCCCCATTACAAACGGCACCATTCACGTTAAAGCGTTTGATCTGAACTTACAATCTGGCCCGAATGTCTTCAGCCAGGATAAACTCGATATTGGCGCGCGCTTTTTTTTAGAAAACCTGCACAGGCTGCCAGAAAAAGCGCACGTCGCCGACCTTGCTTGTGGTAATGGGGTGCTGGGGCTGGCGTACTTGAAACTGCACCCGAAAAGTACTTTACACTTTGTCGATGAATCCTTTCAGGCCGTGCAGTCTTGCCGGGAAAATATCGCGCTGAACAATCCGAATGCCATCACGTCAGTTGAAGCCGGTGACGGGTTAAAGGCACAAGCCTCAGACCAATTTGATCTGATCCTGTGTAATCCGCCCTTTCACCTGCAACATACGATCAGTACAGAGATAGCAGAAAGTCTTTTTAAGGATGCCTGGCGCTGCCTTAAGCCGAACGGGGAATTATGGGTGGTTGCAAATCGGCACTTAAATTATCACCACACCCTGAGTAAAACATTTAACAGGCCCTTAGTTGAAGCCGCCAACGCCAAATTTGTTATTCTTCGCTGCATAAAGGAATGAGTTCGATAATTCGTTTCTTTTTCTAACTCTAAATAAATAGTAAACCAAACATTTATAAGTAATTACCCGTCTAAAACCCTTATTGCAAGCGTTTCAGTTTATAATGACTTAACCAAATTCTTAACCCTTATTATTAACTTTATGGATGCAAACTGATGAATATGATACGCAAAATGCTTGCGGCATTATCCGTGATATTTCTAATTATTCTGAGCTCGCCGGTTTACGCTGAGGGCGGCAATCTTGATTTAACACAAACGACCATTGGCTATGTCGCACTGGCTATTTTTACGCTGGCCTACATATTGGTCATGAGTGAAGAAAAAATCCATTTACGCAAATCCAAACCGGTACTGGTGGCAGCGGGTATCATCTGGGCGATGATCGGTGCGGCCTATGTCGGAGAGGGCTTATCGGCCCAATCTGAAAGTGCCTTCCGTCATACCCTTTTAGAATTCAGTGAATTAATGCTCTTTCTGCTAGTGGCCATGACCTATATCAACGCCATGGAAGAACGGAGGGTATTTGATGCCTTGCGCTCGTGGATGATCCGCAAAGGCTTTACCTTTACCCAACTATTCTGGCTTACCGGTATACTTTCTTTCTTGATTTCTCCGGTGGCGGATAACCTCACAACGGCCTTACTGATGTGTGCGGTAGTCATGAAAGTGGGCGAAGGTCATGCAAGATTCATCAACCTTGCCTGTATCAATATAGTCGTCGCCGCTAATGCCGGTGGCGCCTTCAGCCCCTTTGGCGATATCACGACCTTAATGGTGTGGCAGGCTGGCATCGTTAAATTCCAGGAGTTCTTTACCCTCTTTCTTCCTTCGGTGGTTAATTTTGGTATTCCGGCCATCATTATGAGTTTTTTTATTGAGAAGAACAGACCTCAGGCATCAGATGACAAAGTCTATATGAAGCGTGGTGCGGGATTTATTATCTTTTTATTCCTGCTCACCATCGCGTCTGCGGTTGCTGCCCATAGCTTCTTACATTTACCTCCTGTGTTAGGAATGATGACCGGCCTGGGTTACCTGCAATTTTTTGGTTTTTACCTCCGCCTCAAACATGACAAAAGACTCCGTAAGGAGCTTACTATCGCTGAGCAAATGGGCGATGACGAAGCCGTTGCTCGCCTGGGTACCCTGGTACCATTTGATGTCTTCAGCCGAATTGCCCGCGCAGAGTGGGATACCCTGTTATTCTTCTATGGCGTGGTTATGTGCGTAGGCGGCCTGGGCTTTATGGGCTACCTGGGGGTTATGTCAGAAACCCTCTACACCCAATGGAATGCCATGTATGCCAATATATTCCTTGGCGTTGTCTCTGCGGTGATCGATAACATACCGGTGATGTTTGCCGTGTTAACCATGGAACCGGCGATGTCTCACGGTGACTGGCTGTTAATTACCCTGACTGCCGGCACCGGCGGTAGTATGCTCTCTATTGGCTCCGCTGCGGGTGTGGCCCTGATGGGTCAAGCTCGCGGTTACTATACCTTTATGGGGCATTTGCGCTGGGCACCCGCCATCATTCTAGGCTATGCGGCGTCTATTGTGGTGCATGTCTGGTTAAATGCTGAGGCGTTTACCCTTTTTAATTAACGACCTTCTGCCCTGTTTCATTCACGAAACAGGGCAACTTTCAACATAGCCCCATCAAACGCATTGATAGCTGCACACAGGCAACGGCATTTATTTTGTCTGGCCAAGCAAATCCTGCAAACTGGTTAAACCGTCATAATAGGAGATTAAGCGCATCGCATAGGCCGGAGAGATTTGTTGCGCCAGACTCAAGCACCGTATCACCAGCCGTTCCGGGTTTAAGGGGCCTGCATTTTCAGGAATTTCCTTCATTACTTTAGCGAGTAAGCGCTCTACCGCCATATTCTCAAACAAACTTTGATAGGCTTGCAGAGCATTCAGATCCTGATTGGTATTCTTGTCCCGCTGTATGGTGGGTGTTTTATCCGGAGAGTCGCTCTGTTTATCGTCGCTCGAGCGTATGGCTGGCCGGCCAGAGGACGCTATTAACTGGCGCAGCACAGTGCGTTGATTTGTTCTACCGCGAGAATCCTTCGCGGACTCGCCGGTCTGAACAGGTTCTTGTTCGAGTTGCCGGGACAGCTGCTCAAGCATGGCTCTGGCTTTCACCACAAGTGACATCAGCGGCTCAGCTTGAAGTTCTTCCGGCTTGGCCGATAGTCGCTCCAATAAACTTTGCAGGTAATAAAAACGGATGGGATCATGATGTGCCCCGCCCAGGTGTCGGCAGTTCGCCAGTTTGTCGTGTAATTGACTGAGTTGCGTTGATAACACACCGTCACTCATAGGATGCCCTGACTTTCGGGACCGGGGACATTTCCACAC
>JBFHPN010000063.1:0-8311 GCA_041592735.1 Oleiphilaceae bacterium
ACGGAGGTGAGAAGGGATCTCATCAAATAATTCATCAATAGACGTAACACCGATCACATCTAACATTTTTTCAATATCTTGTTCCGTATGTGGAATAAACGGCATAACAACTCCTTTAGAAGACTTAAAACCAGGTGATGAGAACAAGGCTTCCTGCCTAGACACCTGATTCGGTAAAAAATAAAACCTTTGAAGCACTGCCCATACAAACAGCGATATCAAAGGTCTTGGATTTTGTCTTTTGTTTTACAGTTGTGCTAATGAATCTGGCAACTAAATGAAACCATTTGGCTGTAAAACAAATCAGAACGGCAAGCCTGCTGAATTAGTGCTCTTCAGCCTCACATACTTCGGCGTACTCTTCCGCACCGAGTAGGGTGGCTAACTCATCGGGATCTGAAATTTTCACTTTGAAAAACCAGCCATCATCATAAGGGTCACTATTTACTAATTCAGGAGAATCTTCCAGGGCTTCATTTATTTCAATCACCGTACCACTCACAGGCGAGAATATGTCTGAAGCAGCTTTTACTGATTCAACAACACCGGCTTCTTCCCCTGCTGAAATAACAGAATCAACTTCAGGCAATTCCACAAAAACAACATCACCTAATAAATCCTGTGCGTGATCTGTAATCCCGACAGTCGCAGTGACACCATCTTCCTCAAGACGCACCCACTCATGGCTGGATAAATACCGTAATTCACCTGGGATAATACTCATGCTTAGATTTCCTCAAAACTAGAACGTAGATTGTTCATTATCACTAAAAATTATTTTATACAGTCCGTTTATTCGATGACTAAAAAGCTTGCTTGCCGAATCGAACAAAAGGGGGTTTGATTACTTTGACATCGACCAGCTTACCGCGCATATCGACCTGACAGTATTCACCCACCTCTGAGGATACCCTCGCCAAAGCAATAGAGTAACCCAATGTGGGCGAAAAGGAACCACTGGTAATTTCCCCCACTTCATTTCCATCGAGACACACCTTCTGGTGCCCCCTTAACACGCCACGCGCTTCAAGCACCAGACCGGTTAATTTCCGTTTGACGCCCTGTTTTTTCTGGTCAATTAACGCAGACTTACCAATAAAATCACGCTCATCT
The DNA here is from genome assembly GCA_041592735.1 of Oleiphilaceae bacterium. Classification (GTDB taxonomy): domain Bacteria; phylum Pseudomonadota; class Gammaproteobacteria; order Pseudomonadales; family Oleiphilaceae; genus PZPK01. The sequence goes on from JBFHPN010000063.1 coordinate 1,114, forward strand.
GACCAGGAAATAGTCCAAGCCATATTAGATTCTAGTGGTGTCACCGTTTCATCCATATCTGAACCATATAAGTTCATGCCCGCTTCCAAGCGCAAAGTATCACGTGCGCCCAAGCCGCAAGGCTTAACACCTTCAGCCAATAACGCTGTCCAGAATGTATTAACATCTGCATTAGGCAGGATAACCTCCAGCCCGTCTTCACCGGTATAACCTGTGCGACAATACATCCAGGCATCTTGCTCCAAGCCCTGAAATACCGCCAGACTCTCAATCAACGCTGCCGCCTGAGGCATAGCTCGCTTCACCGCTTCGATGGCAAGGGGACCCTGCACAGCAAGCATAGATAAATCATCACGCTCCTTAACCTGCACATTAAAACCCTGCACATGCTTGAGCATCCAGGCCAGATCTTTTTCACGCGTACCACAATTCACAACGAGGCGAAAATCCTGAGGCATTCGATAGGCTATCAGGTCATCGATAACCCCACCTTGCTCATTTAACATACCGCTGTAAAGCGCTTTACCGACCACCTGTAATTTATCAACATCGTTTGCCAGCAGATAACGTAAATAATCACGTGCGCCTGAACCGGTTATATCAACCACGGTCATATGAGAGACGTCAAACATGCCAGCAGCCAGACGGACTATGTGATGCTCTTCAATCTGGGAACCATAATGCAGAGGCATATCCCAGCCGCCGAAATCGACGATTTTTGCACCAGCTTCCTGATGCGCATTAAATAAAGCGGTTTTGAACCCCAAGATGCTCTCCTTTTTTGCCGGGCTAGCTAGTACAACACCAACTTATCTTCACCCCATACGGATAAAAACGCATCATAATGCGCGCTTTAACGCGAATAAGGCGATACGCTAAAATAGAAAGCGGCATTTTACATGATAGGCTGCGTGAAAAACCACCTATAATTTTGGTGGCACGAGTAAGGGTATGCTAAAGAGGGGCGTATAAAGGCTTCGCCTGCATATATTTGAGTATTGATGGCAATACTTTCTGATAATCATCAAAAGCATGCGACCCCTGAAAACCTATCCACATTTTAGCACCTTGAAGACTCTCTACCGCCTGTTTGAAATCCAGCACTTCGTCACCGGTTTGGGTTAACAGGTAAATAGTGGAACGGTAGGTTTGTGGATCAACGATCAGTGACTCAAGGTCCTGCATATGGGAAGGCTCAACATAATAGCGCTCTCCCGTGTATAAATTCTGATTTTCTCCCAGATAATCGAGAAGCAGCTCATAAGGTCGTAACGCTGGATTAATCAGAGCAACTTTGGGAGTAAAACCTGCAGAGGCATAAAAATGCTGCAGATACAGACTATAAAAACCACCCAAAGAGCTGCCCACAAACCCTAGCAGATTCTCTCTACCTTGCTGCTCTACTAGCTGTTGAACTACGGCTATGGCTTCGAGAGGCGCAGGAGGTAGTGCAGGGATATGTAGTTTTATATCACTGTTATGATCAAAATAACGCTGCGTTAGTTGTGCTTTGAGTGATTGAGGTGAACTGTTGAAACCATGCAAATAGATCAGCGTCTTCAATACCCTGTACTCTCCAAATCCAAATTAAACTTAAAGAATTCAGCGCGGTAGATCTGGGATTCGATCTTGCCATCTGCATGCAGACTCAACCAACGGTATCCGGGCGCGATATTATCCACTGCAAACCCTTCAGATCGCGGTAGAAATTGGATACATGTCGACGGTGTTGCCATCAGACTCAAACCATTTCGTTCCGATTGCCACTCCTGATGAATATGCCCCCACAAAACCCCTTTAACATTTTCAAAACGATCCAGGACAGCAAAAAACGCATCCCGATTTTTCAAACCGATATTATCCAGCCACTTGCTGTTGATATCGACTGGATGGTGATGCAAACAAACCAGGGTATGCAGATCAGGACGCTCCGCCAGACTTCGTTCCAGCAGATCAAGTTCACTTTGCGCCAGGAAACCGTGCACCTTGCCACGAACAGAACTATCAAGCAGTATCAACTGCCAGTGTTCAAAACGATAGACTCTGTCAAGCTCTGCACAACCTTGAAGCGCTTTCGACAACACCGCCGTATCATCATGGTTGCCTGAAAACCAGCCTGCATGCGCACACAGGGGTGCCATTTGAGTTTTAAAGTAATGGTATGCTTCAAGAGAAGCATCTTGGGCAATATCGCCAGACGCAATCAGAAAATCGGGCTGCTGATGAACCCGGTTTTGGATATTCTCTTCAACCAAGGTAATCACTGCAGCCAGACTGTCTCGTGTCACCACGCCTAACAAATCGCTATCTGGCTCTTTAGTCAGATGACAATCTGTTATTTGAAGCAGGTTTAGTGTCGCGCCACTTGCGCCTTTATCCTTCGTCATTCTTTGTTCGGCTCTTGTTAGGAAATACGTTTTCCTGTTCCGTTAAAATAATCATTCCTGACGCTTATTCTCTTTAACAACCGTTAAATTGCGCCTTCATTGCCTGAATGTTAGCGACTTCATTCAATTTTTTTTGATAAAAAACTCACAATTTACTTGCCTGAAACGGACGCTCTTCGCAATAACCATAAGTAATACAGAAATTTAGCCATTCTGCCAGAAATAAATTAAGTTGATTTTTCTCATCCGGCAGATGCATTTGCTGATTCGGATAGTCATTAACTCCCTCAACGGCCTGGCGCCCATGCTTGCCGATCACCTCTGCCACCATTGCATCGTGATACAAGCGCACTAATAAGCGTGGATTGTTCACCCACTTACCAACCGCAGTCGTTTGTTCAAGCAAAAAGGTATCGGTATATTTGCTGGATTCAAGCAATTCAATCCGCACTGACCCTATAAACAAACTGCCATTATGCAGATTTAACTGAAGACAGGATCTATCACCGCTTGCTTTTAATAATTTAACAAGCCTGCTGTAGTTTGTTTCATACAACGCACCTATCTGAACCAGATCGGGAACGTAACGTTTTCTCATAAGAGATTTCCAGAAAATACAGACATTAAACCACCAAAGGAAAAAAATGAACAACACGTAAAGCCATACTAATTTGGACTAGCCCAGGTAGGAGGTTTTCCATCGGTCGTCCAGCCTTGCGCGATTCAGCACCAGCCACTGCAAAGAAATAATCGCCGCAGCATTATTAATTTGCCCTTCCTGCACCATATTCATGGCGGCCTCCACACTTACAACATGGACTTTTATATCTTCCTGTTCATCATCCAGACCGTGCACCCCACCCGCATTCAAACTATCTACGCGCGCGCACAACAAAGAAACCTTTTCCGTCGACCCCCCAGGGGAAACCCAATATTCGAGAATGGGTTCGATATCCAGCAAATGAAGATCCGCTTCTTCTTTAGCTTCACGATGCGCCACATCCAAGGGGCTCTCGCCTGGCTCATTCATTCCGGCTACCAGCTCAATCAACCAGGGTGATTGAGTTTGCCCCATCAATGGTGCTCTGAATTGTTCCAGTAGCACAACAGTGCCTTCCATTGGATCATAAGGAAGCACACAGGTTGCATCAGCCCGTATGAAAATTTCGCGCTGCATCACATCACTCCATTCCCCGCTGTAAAGCCGGTGACGAAGCGTCAAACGATCTATTTTAAAAAAGCCCTGAAAGCAGGATTCACGCTGGAGAAGCTCGCAATCCTGCTGGTTAAATTGCTGGTCAATCTTCTTCATACACAGGTATCCTGAGCTGGCGCTAAATGCATGTTCACATACCAACCCGCTGGCTGTTTCAGATATCCAGCCTGCACGGAATGAATGCGTTCAATATTTGAGTAAGTCTAGAGTTCTAGCAGGTTATTGTCCATAATGCTGCACAGTTGAATCTATCACGCTGTGGAATTGAGATTTATCTGTTTCCTCCTGCGATACTATTTCTCATGTCTTAGAGGTTTTTTATGAAACAACTTCCTAAACTGTTTGTTTCCAGTTTGCTGAGTATCTCTATGTTACCCGCCGTGACTGTGGGGGCAGATCTATTAAGCCTGTATCAAAAAGCCGAGAATTACGATGCCGATATTTTCGCCGCAAAATCAGTCTATTTTGCAGAGCGAGAGGGTGAAAATATTGCTCGCTCCAGCCTACTGCCAACGCTCAGCGCATCTGCAAGTATCGGGCACATCGATTTTGACAGTGACCTTCTAGGCAAGGATGGCTACATTAATAGCGGCTATGCATTAACACTTTCACAACCTCTCCTGGATATGAGTGCCTGGCAAACAGTTTCGGCTGCGGAGTACAATGCTGCCCGCGCTAAAGCAGCCTATCTTGCTGCACAACAGAACCTGATACTGGACGTATCGAGCGCTTATTTTGGCGTGTTACGTGCTCAAGAGAACCTGCGTTCCGCTCAATCTCAAGAAACTGCAGCTAAACGCCAATACGAGCAAGCTAAAGAACAATTCGATGTCGGTTTAATTGCCATTACGGATGTACACGAAGCAAGAGCCAGTTACGACGCATCACAGACACTCCGTATTCGCAGCGATGGAGAGCTGACCATCGCCCTTGAAAATCTATCAAGGATAACAGGGGAATTCAGCGCCGAACTGGAGACATTGAAAGCGGATTTTCCTATCCGCATGGATACCAGCACCACGGTTGAAATGTGGGTTGAATCTGCCTACCAAAACAACCTAGCGATCAAGATCGCTGAATTTGCACACAAAAGCCTTGAGGCTGACTATCAATCTGCACAAGCCGGACATTACCCGACATTAAGCCTGAATGCCGGCTACAGCCACGATGACCAGCAAAAGAGTGAACGCAACGATGACAGCACCAATGCAAATATTGCATTGAAACTGGACATTCCAATCTATACTGGCGGGGCGACTCAGGCCTCCGTGCGCAAAACCCGATATTTGCTTGAACAAGCCCGCCACCAACTGACCGCTGCACAGCGTCAGGCCAGCATTGAAACACGTACGGAATACATCAACCTTAAAACCAATATCCAGGCAATCGATTCATTGAAACAAAACATTATTTCTCGACAGAGTGCTCTCGAAGCCACCCGTGAAGGCTACAACGTTGGCACACGCAATATCGTTGAAGTACTTGATGCAGAGCGCAATTACTTTACCGCATTAAGAGACTATGCAAATGCCCGTTTCGACTTTATTGAGAGCAACCTGCGCATCCGCCGAGCAGCAGGCACCCTCAACATCAAGGATATCATCGCCATCAACGAATGGCTGGTACCAGAAAAATAACCTTGCCATCTAGTCGCGGTTACTCCGCTCGATTTGATCAGGATTGATGAGGTGTTTCATCCAGCAAGGGTGTTAATGCCTCAACAACTCTGCCGACTGCCCCCTTACTATCCTCAATTTCCTGAAAGGCACACTTCCCCATCCGCCTTGCCTCGTCGGGTTCAGACATAAGACGCTTCAATGCAAGCGCTAATTGTTTCTCATCATCGACGACTTCAAGCCCGCCAACAGCCTTTAATTTTTGACAAATGGCCTCAAAATTAAACACAAACGGCCCCATCAGCACTGGCAATGCCAAGGCACCAGCTTCAATAGGATTATGTCCACCGACTTCAACAAATGAACCCCCAATAAACGCGATATCGGATGCAGCATAAAACTCTAACAAGACTCCCATTGCATCAACCACAAAAACCTGCGTATCGTCCGGAATGCTTTGTTGCTCTGAAAAACGGTAAGTATTAAATTGCCGACTAATCGCTAATTGATAAACACTCTCAAAGCGTTCAGGATGTCTTGGCACCAGAATTAATACCGCATCGGGAAAGGTGCTCTGCAATGCTTTGTGCACGCGCAGCAACTTCACATCTTCCCCCTCATGCGTACTGGCGCCTATCCAAACCTGCTGCCCGGGCTTTAGCGCACTGCGATGCTGCAGTCCTTTTTCTTTAAAAGAGGCATCTACATCGAGATCAAATTTAACGCTACCGGTAACATTAATCTTGTCTGGCTCAATCCCCAGTGACGCGAAGCGTTGCGCATCATTTTGGTGTTGGCATAACACCAAACATAATTCGTTAAGCATCCAGCCGACTGCTGGCTTAAGTCGCCGGTAGCCTCGTGCAGAGCGTTCAGAAAGGCGCGCATTTGCCAAAACAACCGGGCAACCTCTCAGGCGAGTTCGATGTATCATGTTCGGCCAAAGCTCCGTTTCCATAATAATCAAAAACGCAGGATCAACCTTTCTAAGAAAGGCATCTACGCACCAAGGCATATCATAAGGAGCGTACACATGGAAAACAGTCTCACCAAAAAGCTTTTCAATCAGCGCCGAACTGGTCGGCGTCATACTTGTCACCACCAGCTTTCGCTCCGGGAACCGTTTTTGTATTGCCCTGATGATAGGCTCTGCCGCTAACACTTCACCCACCGATACTGCATGCACCCAAATGCTGTTTTTCAGTTTTGGTGAAGTAAAATAACCAAAGCGCTCGCGTTTTCTGTTGCGATATTCTGGCGCCTTATATCCGCGCCACAGCAATTTAAGAAAAACAAAAGGCATGCAGAGCGTAAAGAGAATTGTGTAAACTAGACGAAACATGGCAAGCAACTTATCACATTGAAAGGCGCAGTATACTCGAAGATGACATTCTCGAACCACCCGGGCCATGAACGCAGCTCAAAATCAAGTTCACCACTGAAGGTATGGATTTTTCATGATTCACGCCCCGGGCATCTGACTCAACTCGAAGGCTTGTGCACGCGATTAAATGCCCATACTGACTGTCTATTTTATTGGTTTGATGTTCATGAAAAAAAAATGAAATTTCATCACCTGTTCAGAAAAAATCATTTTTTTAAACACTTACCTATACCCGACCTTATTTTAGGCGCGGGTCACAGCACGCACTTTAGCGTCATCCTGGCTGGTTTGAAGTTTAGAGCCCATACCGCCATTATCATGAAGCCCAGCCTGCCATTTATGCTATTCGACTCGATCATTTGCCCTAAACATGATCAACTTAAAGAAAACCCGAAGGTTTTTAATACCTTCGGATCGCTGAATAAAATCGACAAAACATGCATAAAAGATAAAGCAGCAGACAGGCCACTTAATTTAATGCTTATTGGCGGTCATTCTAAACACTTTCACTTCGATACCGTCGAGCTCTTACATCAGGTGAAAGCAATATGTGCGAATAACCCGGAAGAAAAGTGGCTTCTTACCAACTCCCCCA
>JBFHPN010000064.1:0-8222 GCA_041592735.1 Oleiphilaceae bacterium
CTTGCCCAAGTAAACCGACCTGTTTTAATTTTGAACGTTGAATATTCAGGCGTGAGAGAACCGCATTAAAGCCATCAAGTAAAATCGGAAGGGTATCAAATTCAACATGAAATTTGATGACACCTTCCTGCTCGGTACTGTGGTGGCTCATTAAGCCGCGTTTCTCGTTAGGTTTTCGGCAGCGTTACACCACGCTGCCCCTGATATTTACCACCTCGATCTTTATAACTCACTTCACAGAGTTCGTCTGACTCAAAGAATAACATCTGCGCAACACCTTCGTTTGCGTAGATTTTTGCAGGCAGGGTGGTAGTGTTGGAAAACTCGAGCGTCACATGCCCCTCCCATTCCGGTTCCAAGGGCGTGACATTGACGATGATACCGCAACGAGCATAGGTGGATTTGCCCAGGCAAACCGTTAATACACTTCTGGGGATACGGAAATATTCAACGGTTCGAGCCAAAGCAAAAGAGTTAGGCGGAATAATACACACATCGCTGTCTACATTGACAAAACTTCGGTCATCGAAATTTTTGGGGTCAACGGTGGCGGAGTGCACATTGGTGAAAATTTTGAATTCACTACTGCAACGAACATCGTAACCATAGCTTGAGGTGCCGTAGGAAATAATTCTTCCGGAATCGTTGGTTCTAACCTGACCGGGCTCAAAGGGCTCAATCATCCCGTGTTCCTGCGCCATTCGCCGAATCCACTTATCCGATTTAATACTCATACCTGCTATTCCAGTTAACTGATAGGTTCGTTGTTTTTTATGGATGGCTATGATAACGCGGCTATCTGCATAAACAAGCCCATTTAGATAAAGAAATGCGCATATCGGTTATTTTTTTAACTATCGCTCTATAAAAATTAAGCTAAACTAAAGTGATATTATGATGATAAGATCGTTTTGTTGAGGGAATCAAAACGTTACAAAATGGACTGAGCAAATGTATCTGCATACTTTATATCAACGGGAAAGGTCAAACATTGGCTAGCTCAATTCTAACAAAAATTAAAAAGGGCTATAGATTCAAGCGATTAGGTAACAGGCTAACCTTTTACTTTATTGTTATTGGATTACTGTTCACTACCGCCACCATTTCCATTCTGTTGCTCAAACAGTACCAGGAAGGCTACGACTCACTCTACGCAGAAGCGAGTGATACCATTAAGGCAGTTAACCAGCAATTAGCCCGAAGCCTCTGGAACGTCGACCAGGAAAGCACGCACATATTATTGGAAGGGGTTTTCAGGATGCCTTCCATCAAAGGCGTGCGTATCGTTGAAACACTAGGGAATAACTTTTCCTATGGTGAAATGGAAGATCCGCCAAGCTTGTCTCGGCCTCTTATTTTCAATGGCCAGAATATGGGACGCATAGAAGTCACGGTCAAAGATGAATTAATAACCGAAAGTGTGCACGAGCAAGTAACCTATATCGTCATTAACTCAACGCTGATGATCGGTATGATCGCACTGATTTTCAGTATCATTGTAAAAAAATCCATTACTCGACACCTTGCCCATATTAGCCGTGAAACTTCGCGCCCAAAGCAGTTAACCAGTGAATTTTATCAACCCATCACTCTGAGTCGCCCTGATTATCAGGATGAAATTTCAGATCTGGTGAGCGCACTGAATCGCGGCAGAAAACAAATAGCCGAATTTGCTGAAGCCAAAAAGACTTATGAAAACCAACTGGAATACCAGGCAAATTTCGATATGCTCACTGATCTGCCAAACCGTCGGCATATTGAGCACTTTCTCAGTAATGAAATCATGAGTCATCAGAAAGACGGTAAATTCACCAAACTGGCCATTTTTTTCATCGATCTGGATGGTTTTAAAGAGGTGAACGATAGCCTGGGTCACAGCATGGGCGATAAAATCCTTCTGGACAGCGCTCAACGCCTTAAAAATCTTATCTCGGCTTACGATGGCTATGTTGCCCGATTTGGTGGCGACGAGTTTATTGCAAGCTTTCATTGCCAGACCAAAGAAGATGCTGAACAGGTAGCCGAAGATACCATCAAAGCCTTCAAAGAAAACTTTTACCTCAACGACTCACAACTTCAGCTTGGCTGTAGTATTGGCGTTGTATTGTATCCGGAGCATGGCGAAAATACCGAGGATCTTATCCGACGCGCAGATACCGCTATGTATAAGGCCAAAGAAGCGGGCAGAAACACCTTTGCCTTCTTCGATCAGTCCATGATGCATAATGTCGTCCTGCATAACACCATCAAGTCCAAACTGAAAGATGCCATTTCCAATAATGCACTCACGCTACATTTTCAGCCACTCATCAATCTCAAGGATATGAGCATTACCGGATTTGAAGCTTTGTTGCGCTGGCATGATGACGAGCTAGGCAATGTTCGCCCGGATCTCTTTATCTCGGTTGCTGAAAAAGCAGGGCTTATATTTGATATTGATATCTGGGTATTTGAACAAGCCATACTCCAGGTTCAGCAATGGCGAGAACAATATAAAGAAGATTTTATTGTGGCCATCAACTTCAGCCCCACCAACTTTCATCACCGGGCAATGATTGAATGGGCGCATAACCGGGATATTTTCAAGCAAACGCTTAACTGGGTTGAGCTGGAAGTGACAGAACGCCTGATGCTTGATGATGATCCTATGGTCATGAAAGGCATAAAGGAACTGCTTAAGTCGGGTCTGAAGTTCAGCATCGATGACTTTGGTACAGGCTATTCATCGTTAGGATATATCAAAAAATTCAGCCATATCCTCTCAAAGATTAAAATTGACCGCTTATTTGTGAGTGAAATCATGCATAGCCCTTCAGATCAGGCATTAGTCAAAAGTATTATCACCCTTGCAGACAGCCTCTCGATAGAAGTGCTCGCAGAAGGCATAGAAACCCAGGAACAGGAAAGCTCTCTGATCTCCTTAGGTTGCGATTATGCCCAAGGCTTCTTTTACGCTAAACCAATTCCGGCCCAGAATATTCCTGAGTTTCTGAAGCAATGGCATCAAAGCAAGCACGTTTCACAATCACACGGCTAAGGCTTAAACCTGCACGTTTATCCTTTATCTCAGAACAATTCATCTTACGAGAATCGTAAGATGAAACCTAATCCTTATACATGTCACCTTCTTGTCATAATACTGTAACATTCCTGTCATAGAGTGCTCTTATAGTTTGTCAGCATCATAGCAAAGCAACAAAGCCTTGCATGAATTTATGACTCTAGGAGAATTTTATGATCAAGAAAATCGTTGGCATTCTTGCCATTTCAACGCTCAGTAGCATTGCAACCGTTCAAGCAGACGTTGACCCGAATTTACCCAGCTATGAAAAAGCCAGTGGGGTTTCAGGTAATTTGTCCAGTGTCGGTTCAGATACTTTGGCAAACCTGATGACCTTGTGGGCCGAAGATTTCAAACGCAACTATCCAAACGTCAATATCCAAATTCAGGCTGCCGGTTCTTCTACAGCGCCTCCTGCTTTAACAGAAGGCACTTCAAACGTAGGCCCGATGAGCCGCAAAATGAAAGATAAAGAAATTGAAGCCTTCGAAAAACGCTATGGCTATAAGCCCACAGCCATTCCGGTTGCAATCGACGCCTTAGCGGTATTTATTCACAAAGACAACCCGATCAAAGGCATGACCATGGCCGAAGTCGATGCAGTGTTCTCGACAACCCGTAAATGCGGTTTCAAGAAAGCCGTGAATAACTGGGGAGATCTTGGCATCACGGGCAATCTGGCCAATCAGAACATCCAACTATATGGCCGTAACTCTGTTTCAGGCACCTATGGTTACTTCAAGGAAAATGCCCTGTGCAAGGGTGATTTTAAGAACAACGTCAATGAACAACCTGGTTCTGCCTCGGTGGTGCAAAGCGTTTCAGAATCTCTAAACAGTATTGGCTATTCTGGTATCGGCTATAAAACGGCCTCTGTTCGAGTTTTACCCCTAAGCAAAAAAGAAGGCGCTGAATTTGTTGAGCCCACTGCCGCTAACGCTGTTGCTGGTACCTACCCGCTTTCAAGATTCTTATGGGTTTATATTAATAAAGCACCGAACAAAGCACTTTCGCCTTTAGAAGCAGAATTCGTTCGCTTGGTTCTGTCTAAGCAGGGCCAGGAAGTGGTTGTAAAAGACGGTTATGTTCCCGTACCTAATAACGTTTCAGAAAGAACACTAAAAGAATTAGGCTTGAAGTAATTCAAACCTGATCTGATCGGCCAGGGACGGCAAGCATAAAATTCTCCTTTAAACTGGAGAATTTTTTACATGTAAGACACATTGAAAGACCGTTGCAGGATACATGAGATGAATAAAGAGGCAGTAGCACGCGCACCGGAACTGGACTTCAACAGCCCAAAACTGGTACGCCATCGAAAACTTCGGAAGTTGAAAGACAAGTTGGCCAGCATCTCGATTGGCATCGGGGGAAGCAGTGTTATCCTGGCTATTTCGTTAATCTTCTTTTATTTGTTATACGAAGTTGCGCCTCTGTTTAAATCAGCCGAAATGCAAGCAGTCAGCCAATATACAGTTCCTGAAGCGTCCCAGGGAAAAAGTATTTATTACGCACTGGAAGAACAAGCCGAAAAAGGCATGCGTGTAACGCAAAATGGTTCTGTGGTGTTTTTCAACACCGAAGATGGCTCAACGGTATCCATCGAACCACTCCCCTTACCTGACAACACCTATATATCGAGCATTACGGCTGCATCGCCTTCAAGCCGAACTTTATTAGCCGGCTTGAGTAATGGTGAAGTCATTATCTTCAAACACAGTTATCGTATTACCTACCCGAATGATCAACGACAAATCACCCCATATCTTGAATACCCTTTTGGCGAAAATACCATGCCAATGGATCCCGAGGGTCGGGAAATTGTCTTTGTTTCCCTGTCCTTAACCAATGATGCTATCTTGATAGTCGGTGCAAACGATAAGAACAAATTATTCTCAACGCGTTTTCTGAAAGAAGAAAACTTTATGACCGGTGCAATAACACTCGAAGCTGAGCCGGTTACCATGCCGATCTTAGACGGGTCGCCCAAGTTCATCGTAGCAGAACCCGGCATGCGCTGGGTGTTCGTCGCCACCAACAAAAACCAGATCAATATCTTCGATCTGGTTAACAGTGATGAAGCACATATCCACAGTACGGTTAAGTTATCCAGTAACGAGCAAATTGTGGGCATGACCTTATTGCTCGGTGGCAGCTCCTTATTAGTATCCAGTAGTAATGGCGAAATTTCACAGTGGTTTATGGTTCGTGATGAAAACAACGACTACGCCCTGCAACGCATCCGCCATTTCAGTATTCATGACAAACAATCAAAGGCTAACATTACGGGCCTGGAAATCGAGCACCGACGCAAAGGCTTCACCGTAGTCGATGACCAGGGCAAGGTGAGTCTGTTTAATTCAACCGCCCATAAAAAAGCCTTGTCTCAAAAAATTAGCGACCACGCTATTGTGCACAGTGCCATTGCGCCACGAGCGAATTATAGTTTGTTTGAAGCAGCCGATGGACAGCTGCATTTCTGGCACATCGATAATGAGCACCCTGAAATTTCAATTTCTGCATTATGGCAAAAAGTCTGGTATGAGGGTTATGCTGAACCCGACTTTGTCTGGCAGTCCTCAGCCTCAAATAACGATTTCGAACCAAAATACAGCTTGTCGCCGCTTGCCTTTGGCACCTTAAAGGCAGCCTTTTATGCGATGCTGGTGGCGACGCCTCTGGCAATCTGTGGCGCGCTTTATACCGCCTATTTTATGGCACCGGCTTTACGCAGAAAGGTCAAACCTTCGATTGAGCTCATGGAAGCGCTGCCCACTGTTATTCTCGGTTTTTTAGCGGGTCTGTTTTTTGCGCCCTTTATGGAGGGGCACCTCCCCGGCATTTTCACATGGCTGCTCATCACGCCTATCGCGCTCGTGGTCGCCGGCTTTACCTGGGCCAATTTGCCAGATCGTATCCGACATTTGATACCCGAAGGTTGGGACCCGCTGCTACTCATTCCTGTTGTCTTGTTAAGTACCTGGTTCAGTATGGAAATCAGCCCGGTATTGGAAGTCGCCTTTTTCGGTGGCGACATGCGGTCCTGGCTCACCAATGAAATGGGTATCGATTTTGATCAACGTAATGCACTAGTGGTTGGCGCTGCGATGGGCTTTGCCGTGATTCCCACCATCTTTTCAATCACCGAAGATGCGATTTTCAGTGTACCCAAACATCTTACCTACGGTTCTCTCGCCTTGGGTGCCACACAGTGGCAGACCATGACACGCGTGATATTACCGACAGCCAGCCCGGGTATTTTCTCGGCGGTGATGATAGGTATGGGGCGTGCCGTGGGTGAAACCATGATCGTTTTAATGGCTACCGGAAACACCCCGATTATGGACATGAACATCTTTGAAGGTATGCGCACATTGTCTGCCAATATTGCTGTTGAAATGCCTGAGTCTGAAGTCGGCAGCACCCACTTCAGAATTCTCTTCCTCGCAGCCTTCGTACTATTCATATTCACGTTTATTGTGAACACGCTCGCTGAATATGTGCGTCAGCGTCTTCGTTCAAAATACAGTGTTATTTAAAGGATCCAGAGCATGAGAGTCCCTGTTAAAAAATGGTTTAAAGCTGGCGATCCCTGGATTTGGCTGAATGCCGGTGCGGTTGCTATAAGCTTGTTGATGGTCTTCAGTTTGTTATACCTGATTGCGGCCAGAGGTCTGGTGCATTTCTGGGCACATGATGTGGTTCGGGGTGAAGTCACCTTAAGCAATGGTGATATCCAAATTATCATGGGTGAAATGGCCGATACAGAAAGCGTTTCGGCGGTGCAGCTGCGTGAAGCCGGTTACCCGGTGCCCGATGATGCCGAGTACATGGATCGCCACCTGATGAAGGTGGGCAACCGTGATGTCAGCGGCGCAGATTTTCGCTGGGTACTCAGCAGTATTTTCGTTAATCGCAGTTATCCGGAAGACGTTATCACGCTTGAACGCCGCGAGTGGGGCAATTTTTACGGCTTCCTGGTTGATCTGAAAGAGAACGGGCAGATACTCAACGGGTTCAGCGATAAATGGTCGGAATTTAATAAGCGCATCGAACGTGCCTTAACCATTCACGAAGATATATACCGTATCGAAAAGAGCGACATCGGCCACATCAACAACAAACTTGAAAGGCTGCGCCTTAAACAGCGTGCCCTGGAGCTGGACAACAAACTTACTGAAGACGCTTTGGCAGAAATAAATCTGCAACGCGATCAACTCAATGCCGATTATACCGAGCTGCAACAAGCGTTGATTGATCTTTATAGTGAAATTAACCGGGATAGCGTAGTCATGCGCACCGCGGATGGTCGTGAAAAAGAAATCAAACTGGCGCACGTGGTCAGGGCATTTCAACCAAACAGTATGAATTTGTTTGAGAAGATTGGTTTTTATGGCGAAAAACTCTGGGAATTTGTGGCCGATGACCCGCGCGAAGCCAATACCGAAGGCGGCATTTTCCCGGCCATTTATGGCACGGTGCTGATGGTCATCGTCATGTCCATCATGGTTACACCATTAGGCGTGGTGGCGGCGGTCTATCTCCGAGAATATGCGCATCAGGGCCCCGTTACACGTATCTTGCGTATCGCGGTAAATAATCTCGCAGGCGTTCCTTCCATTGTTTACGGCGTCTTCGGCCTGGGTTTCTTCATCTATTTTCTAGGTTCAGGGATTGATCAAGCATTCTTCCCGGAAGCCTTACCGGCACCCACTTTTGGTACGGGCGGCATGCTATGGGCATCGATTACCCTTGCCATCCTGACACTGCCTGTGGTTATCGTCGCGACAGAAGAAGGCTTATCCCGCATACCACGTTCCATCCGTGAAGGCAGCCTGGCACTGGGTGCGACCAAAGCAGAAACGCTCTGGCGGGTGGTGCTGCCGATGGCCAGCCCCGCGATGATGACCGGTGTGATTCTGGCAATCGCCCGCGCTGCCGGAGAGGTGGCACCCTTGATGCTTGTGGGCGTCGTCAAATTGGCCCCCTCTTTACCATTGGATGGCAATTACCCTTATTTGCACCTGGATCAGAAGTTCATGCACCTGGGCTTTCATATTTATGACGTCGGCTTTCAAAGCCCGAACGTTGAAGCCGCGAGGCCTCTGGTTTATGCGACCTCACTGCTGCTGGTTCTGGTTATCGCCTTACTGAATCTGAC
>JBFHPN010000065.1:0-8211 GCA_041592735.1 Oleiphilaceae bacterium
CCTGGCGCTAGCACCTGAGGAAGCTGAGCATTTAATGGCGCCCGTGTTAAATCCAATGTCGACAGGTTGGGATGAAGCATTAGCAAATGTCGCCGAGGTTGAAGGTCTTTTGTCTCATCTTGAACAAACCCTGATACGAACAGAGTTCCATGATCCAAATAAACCACGACAATTGATGGCGCGTTTACGCCGGTTGTTTCAGCGCGCTCATCTTGATCAGATGGAAGTAAATATACTCAGAGGAATTCTGAGTTCCATCGATAAGTATATTCAACAAAAGCCTTAAGCTATAGTCTTCTAATTCACCTGCCGCAAGCCATATAACAGGGAGCAGGTTATTTTTCTGGATCAAGCAAATTGTTATTCATCCATGACAAAAGCGCACTAGCGCGCTCAGCGAAACCGACAAGTAAGGATTAAGCCATGTTCGAAGGCCTGAAAGATGATATTAGAAGTGTATTTGATCGCGACCCGGCGGCCCGAAACACCTTTGATGTGTTAACTAATTATCCGGGCTTGCATGCTTTATTGCTTCATCGTTTAGCGCATCGGCTTTGGCGCCATAATTTTCTCTGGTTGGGTCGAGCCATTTCCACATTCAGTCGCTGGTTAACGGGTATTGAAATTCATCCTGGTGCACAAATCGGCCGTCGTTTTTTCATCGATCATGGCATGGGAGTCGTGATTGGTGAAACGGCGATTATCGGCGATGATGTGACCCTATATCAGGGCGTCACTCTGGGCGGTACAAGCTGGAATAAGGGAAAGCGTCATCCTACACTGAAAAATGGGGTGGTTGTTGGCGCGGGCGCAAAAGTGCTCGGCCCATTTGAAGTCGGCGAAAATGCCAAGATAGGATCAAATGCCGTGGTAACAAAAGCGGTACCGGCAGAGGCAACTGTTGTGGGCATTCCCGGGCGTATTATTTTAAAACACAAATCTGTACCAACAGGCGAGCACGATAAACGCAAATCCATGGAAGAGCATTTCGGGTTTGATGCCTATGGCATTAGCGATGACATGCCTGATCCGGTCGCACGCTCTATCAGAAGTCTGCTGGAGCATTTGCAAACGGTTGATCAGCGCATGCTGACTATGTGCCAAACTTTGAAAAAATTGGATACATCCTATTCATTGGATGATTTCTCCACGCTAGATAAAGATGAACTGGCGTGTTTCCAGTCGGACACGCATAGCAAATAAGCGAGCCAAGTCTCGGCATAGTAATGCGTATTTAGATGATGGAATACTTGATTAAATTAGTCGGGTAATACATAATTTTTTACTTTAAAAACACAAGTGATACTCCTGATGCGACTAACTACAAAAGGCAGATATGCCGTGACGGCAATGCTGGATCTGGCGCTCCATGCCTGTAATGATCCTGTCGCATTAGCAGATATTTCGCTAAGACAAGGCATATCACTATCCTATCTTGAACAGTTATTTTCAAAGCTGCGCCAGCACGAACTGGTTAGAAGCATGCGTGGGCCAGGTGGTGGTTACTTACTTAATAAAGTAGCAAGCGACATCTCAATCGCTCAGGTGATCGATGCGGTAGACGAATCGCTGGATACTACCCGTTGTCGTGAGAAGGGAAATTGCCAGGATGGCGAAACCTGTCTGACGCATCACTTATGGCTTGATTTAAGCACCGAAATTCATCAATTCCTTTCAAATATAACGCTTCAGGACTTAATGAATAAGCGTGAAGTCCAGATTACCGCTCTTCGCCAGGATCAACAGGCAGAATTAATCAATGCCAGGCTCCTGAATATTTGATATTCTTTAGCGCAAACTATTAGCACTAATATCATTAATTTCGACAACTGATTTCCTTCGACCATGAAGACACCTGTTTATCTGGATTATGCTGCAACAACACCCTGCGACCCTCAGGTTGCGGAGGTTCTAATGCGTCATCTAACCCTTGAGGGCACCTTTGCAAACCCAGCCTCCCGTTCTCATTTTTATGGCTGGCAAGCCGAAGCGGCGGTTGAAAAAGCGCGCAAACAAGTCGCCCGGCTATTCAATGCAGATACCCGCGAAATCGTCTGGACTTCAGGCGCGACCGAATCCAATAATCTTGCCATAAAAGGCGCTATGCAGGCGCATGCAGCGAAGGGCCAGCATATCATTACATCCTTGGCAGAGCATAAGGCAGTGATCGATAGTGTCCGCTTTCTCGAAGCGCAAGGTTACCCGGTAAGCTGGTTAAAGCCCAATAAGCATGGGGTAGTTAGCCCGGATACGGTGGCGCAAGCGATACGCCCCGATACGGCCTTGATTTCAATTATGCATGTGAATAATGAAACCGGGGCGATAAGCGATATTCAGGGTATTTCTGAATTAGCAGCAAAAGAAGATATTCTGTTTCATGTAGATGCTGCCCAAAGTGCAGGAAAACTGCCCATAGATCTGCAAACGCTCAAGATTGATATGCTCTCGGTCTGTGCACACAAGATATATGGCCCCAAAGGCGTCGGTGCGCTATATGTTCGCCGCAAAGCGGATTTTATACTACCGCCACTTATTCATGGCGGCGGCCATGAGCGGGGTATGCGTTCAGGCACTTTGCCCACGCATCAAATTGCCGCAATGGGGGAGGCATTTGAGCTGGCAGGTAAGTTAAGAGAATCTGAATTTGAAAAGCTAAGCGCGCTTAAACAGCAATTTCTTGATGCAGTACTCACAAATGACTGCGTTATTGTCAATGGTTCTCGGGAACAGGCTGTGCCTGGCATTGTCAATTTGACTTTTAAGGGCATAGATGGTCAGGTCCTATTATCCGCACTGCCTATGCTGGCCGTTTCTTCGGGGTCTGCCTGCAACTCCGCAACCGTTTCACCCTCCCATGTGCTCACCTCTATGGGCGTACCCGAGCGAGAAGCCCTTAGTGCGTTACGTTTTTCCTTCGGCCGGTTCACCGATGAAGAGCAAGTAGCCTTCGCTGCAACCCAATTATTAAGTGTACTGGAAAAGCTGGGCAGTTAAACGTCTGGCTATTATTCTGCCTGCATTTGCCTGGTTCGAACTTTAAAGTTCCTTAATAGAAAATTTGTTGAGTGTCTTTTTTAACGATTGCCTTGTATAATCCCGCCTCAAAATTTTTTATCGTATATTAATATATCTGGAGGTCAGGTCATGGCGGTAGAACGCACCCTTTCAATTATCAAACCCGATGCTGTTGCTAAAAACGTCATTGGTAAAATTTACAGCCGTTTTGAAACGAATGGCCTGAATATTGTTGCGGCTAAAATGCAACAACTGAGCAAAGAAAAGGCAGAAGGCTTCTATGCTGAGCATAAAGAACGTCCTTTCTTTGGTGATCTGGTAAAATTCATGACCTCAGGCCCGGTTGTCGTTCAAGTACTTGAAGGCGAAAACGCTGTTGCAAAAAACCGTGACCTGATGGGCGCGACTAACCCGAAAGAAGCGGCAGAAGGCACTATTCGTGCAGATTTCGCGCAATCTATCGACGCGAATGCGGTACATGGCTCTGATTCTGCCACGTCTGCGGCGAGAGAAATTGCCTATTTCTTCGCTGATGACGAGATTTGCCCACGCGCATAAGCCAGGCTATGGCTTAGACTAAGCAGGTTGTTTTTTTCAAAGGTATCCTCGCATTTCTGACACGAATTTAAGCTGTTTTCGTTTATGTCATAAATGAATTCTGCCTCCAAAAAGGCAAAAAATGATACCCTGATCAAGACTCCTGCTTTTTGTCGTTTATAATTAGCCAAGAACATGTTGATTTATATTGGTTTTTAGGGGCATTATTTCAATTAGTTGCACCTATTTAATGCGTAATTTCGGGCCTGAGTCGCCACAGGAAACTCTTCATGACAACAGACATGCATGAAACACAAAAGATCAATTTATTGGGCTTAACTCGCGCAAAAATGATCGATTTTTTTGACGGGCTGGGTGAAAAACCTTTCCGTGCAAAACAGGTTATGCAGTGGATTCATCAATATGGCGTTTCCGAATTTGATGAGATGACCAACATCAGCAAATCATTGCGAGAACGTTTAAAACAAATTGCTCATGTTCAAGGCCCTGAAATTGTATTACAGAACATCTCTGCTGACGGCACGCGCAAGTGGGTCATGCGTATGCCTGGTGGCAGTAGCATTGAAACCGTTCTGATTCCCGAAGGGGACCGAGGAACGCTATGCATTTCATCACAGATTGGTTGCGCTCTTGATTGTAGTTTCTGTTCAACCGGAAAGCAGGGATTTAATCGCAACCTAAGTACCGAAGAAATCGTTGGCCAGATCTGGAATGCGATTGCGTCATTTGAAAACCTTGATCGCACCAAAGACAGGCCGGTCACTAATGTCGTGTTCATGGGGATGGGTGAGCCTTTGTTGAACTTTGACAATGTGATGGACGCCGTCAGTATTATGATGGATGACTTCGCCTATAGTATTTCCAAAAAGCGCCTGACAATCAGTACAGCAGGTGTTGTTCCCGCAATTGATCGCATGGCCGAGTTTACCGATGCGTCGATAGCAATCTCCTTGCATGCACCCAATGATGAATTGCGTAACCAGTTAGTACCGGTAAACAAAAAATATCCGATCAGCGAATTACTGGCATCGGTCAAACGTTATTTGAACCAACTCTCTGATAAACGTAAAGCGACCATTGAGTACACCCTGATGGCCGGTGTTAATGACCGGAAAGTTCACGCCGACCAATTGATTGCTTTGCTTAAAGACATACCTTGCAAGATTAACCTGATACCGTTTAACCCCTTTCCCGGTTCAGGTTACAAGAAACCCAGCAATACGGAAGTACGCTGTTTTCAGGATTGGTTGATCGCAGGCGGATATATAACTACCGTCAGAACAACGCGTGGTGATGATATTGATGCGGCCTGTGGCCAGTTGGTCGGGCAGGTTGAGGATCGAACAAAACGAAGTGCACGTTACATAGAATTAAAACAAGCCTAAAAGCGTTTTTATGGCATTATAAACTTTATATTTATTCAAGTTGCAAAAAAACATGTTGAGTACACAAACAAGAACATTTTCCCTGGCCCAGCTCTGCAAATGCTTGCTGATCTGCGCCATGTCGGTATTTATGGTGGCATGTGTCACGTCCACCAATAGTAGCCTGACAGATAAAGCGGACCCAAATGTTGCTGTTGAACGCTATGTTAAGTTAGGGCTCGAATATATTAAGCGAAACGATCTGCATCGTGCGCGCAAACATTTATCCAGGGCTCTTGATATCAAACCCGATGATGCCTCTGCCAATGCGGCCATGGGGCTGGTTTATCACCAGGAAGGGGAAAACAAAAAAGCAGAAGGTTTCTTTACCAAAGCTATCAAGTCAGATGCTAATTACACACCGGGTAGATCTTACTATGGTGCGTTCCTGTTTTCGCAGCAACGCTATAAAGAATCATTAGATGAATTCACGAAAGCCTCTGAAGATACGCGTTATGAAGGCAGAGCGCAGATTTTTTCCAATATCGCACTTTGTCAGATAAAACTTGAAAACAATTCGGCGGCCATAGACGCCTATTTAAAAGCGCTACAATTAGATAGAAACAACGCTATCGCGCTGTCAGGAATCACAGAACTATATATAGTGAAAGCTGATTTTGATAAGGCGCAACATTATTATAACCGCCTGGTTCGATTGATTCGTGAACAAGGCATGCAGCATACACCGCAAAGTTTATGGCAGGGTATTCGTATTGCGCACTATTTTAAAAGCCAGGAACAGACATTGGGTTTGGCCTACCTGCTGAACGAAATGCATCCTGATTCGCCAGAAAATGCGCTGTCTCAAGCACTTTTAGGGCATTAATATGAAACAGGGTAGGAATATGAACACGGCGTATTTAACCCAAGAGACAGGGAATCGTAATGACTGAATCGATGTCTGAATCATTGCAAGCAGGTTTAATTCTGGCCACTGCACGTAACGAACGCCAACTGAGTATCGAAGAGGTGGCCAACGAGCTGCATTTAAGACCAACGGTCGTTCGTTCGATGGAAGAAGAAAAGTACAGCGATTTTAACAGCGATGTTTTTTTAAAAGGATATTTTCGAAGCTATTGTCGCTTACTGAAACTTGATGAAGAAAAAATGATGTCCCTGCTGGAAGGCCAGCTTGAAAGACTCAAAGCAACAGATATAGAAGCACAAGAGCAAGCCAGTAAATCAAGAGCATCGTTAAAGCGGCGCAAGCTATTGGTCACTTTTTTTGTTTTTGCCGTCTGTATGGGCCTAATCGCCTTGACCTATTACTTTGCAAGCGGCTCAGCTAGCCAGAAATCCTTGGGAGACCTGCTGAATATCTCTAACGATAAACCATCTGAACCTGTAAGTGATGATAAGGTTATAGCGATACCTGCCACGAAAAAACTTGAAGAAGAAGGTGCCGTACTTGCTACCGAAGAGTTTTCTGAGCACTCAGCCCCAACAAGTTCGACAACGCCTGACACGACGCTGCCTCCTGAATCGACTGAAACTATATCTTCGAACTCTGACATGGAGGTTCAGCAAATTGATACGGTAATGGCTGACAGTGCTGACGTAAAAAAACAAAGTGATAGTCTGCCATCCACGCAAACAGAGCCTGAGACGGTTCCTGATATCGAGGCAGATGCCTTAGAAAGCGGCGCTGAAACGTCTCTCGCCAATAAGACTACCCTGACAGCCGCGTTTACCGGTGACTGCTGGTTTAAATTAACAGATGCCAGAGGAAAAACCGTTATTGCTGATCTGAAACGTGCAGATCAACGCATAGAATATAGCGGTTTATCACCTTTTCATATGGTGCTCGGTGATGCGACGAAGGTGTCTTTAACGCTGGATGGCGAAATAGTTGATTTGTCACCGTTCACCTCCCGCAATGGTCGCGCGGAATTAACCTTACACGCTAAAGCACAAAGTGAGTAATGTAGATGAAATTTGAATCCCCCATTAAACGCCGGATATCAAAAAAAATCTGGGTTGGTGATGTCGCCGTAGGTGGTGATGCGCCGATTTCAGTCCAGAGCATGACCAATACAGAAACGTGCGATGTGGCGGCGACAGTTAAGCAAATTAATGCCCTGAAAGATGCGGGTGCCGATATTGTGAGAGTATCTGTACCCTCAATGGAGGCAGCAGAAGCATTCAAACTTATAAAGCAACAAACCACGACGCCCTTGGTGGCAGATATCCACTTTGACTATAAAATTGCTTTGAAAGTCGCGGAGTATGGCGTTGATTGCCTGCGTATCAATCCCGGGAATATAGGTAAGGAAGATCGTATTCGTGCCGTTATTGAGAGTGCGCGGGATAAAAATATTCCTATTCGCATCGGCGTAAACGCAGGATCGTTGGAAAAAGAATTGCAGAAAAAATACGGGGAACCCACACCCGATGCATTGGTTGAATCTGCCATGCGCCATGTCGATATTCTGCAAAGGCTTAATTTTGATAATTTCAAGGTCAGCTTAAAAGCCTCCGATGTATTTATGACGGTTGCCGCTTATCGTAAAATTGCCGGCCTGATCGAACAACCTTTGCATTTGGGTATTACCGAAGCGGGTGGATTCCGCTCCGGCGCGGTGAAGTCTGCAGTCGGATTGGGTATGTTACTGATGGATGGTATTGGGGATACTATCCGGGTCTCGCTGGCCGCAGACCCGGTACAGGAAATCAAAGTTGGTTATGACATACTGAAAAGTTTAAGACTTCGCTCCAAAGGGATCAATTTTATTGCGTGCCCCAGTTGTTCTCGCCAGAATTTTGATGTGGTCCAAACCATGAATGAACTGGAAGCCCGCCTGGAAGATGTCACCACAGCACTTGATGTTGCGATCATCGGATGTGTCGTCAATGGGCCCGGTGAAGCAAAAGAAGTGGATGTTGGCCTAACGGGTGGCACGCCCAATAATTTACTGTATATCGATGGCAAACCGGATCATAAAATCGGTAATGAGCACCTGGTCGATTCGCTGGAGAAATCAATCCGCGAAAAGATCCGTCTGAAAGACATCGAAAATGCAAAACTAATTGCTAAAACACCCTAATGTGAACATGCGAGTGTCGGGTGTTATCAACACATGCGTAGCAAATTTATAAAATGAGTTAAGGAAGTCACTTTGGCAAAAATACAAGCTATCAGAGGTATGAATGATCTGCTACCGGATCAATCACCGGTTTGGCAATACTTCGAAGAGACTGTAAAACGTGTTCTGGC
>JBFHPN010000066.1:0-8146 GCA_041592735.1 Oleiphilaceae bacterium
CTGACCATCCCTTAGCTGCTGTTTGATCAATAAAAGGGTTTGTCGTTCACCACCACTAAAACCGCGTGCTAAATTGACATGGCCGATTTTCATATGATCTTGTCTTCCTTGTTGTCGGGTAATGATTGTTGAGATAGCAAATGATGCCGCATGGTATTCGCCTGTAAAGGCTATGCGCAGACGGGCACTCAGGGGCAGGTACCTGCTGGTATTTCGGCCCTCTATTATGCGCCATCCTGTAAACTTTAAAAAGCAGGGGATTATGCAGTGACCCGCTGCACAAGTAAAATCATCCTGATGAAAGACTGACATCACTTTTGTTTACATGGGAAAAGCTATATTCTTGCGCCTTTATTTAAAGATCCGCTACCCATAAAGTTAATAGAGTATTTACGACCATGACATTTTCGAGCAAGTTACGCGCCCATTCCTGGCTAATGTTGATTAATGCGCTGTTATGCATTGTTATTTCAACTCGCTACTTTGCGTTCTTACCAGAGTTTCCCTCAGAAACACTCGCCCAGGTATTTCTGATTACAGGAACACTTTCTCAAATGGCTTTACTGAGCTTTTTAGTGGGACTCCTCATTATACCGGCGCTTTTTTTGCCGAACCCGGCCAGAAATGCTCTGCAAGCCGTGATTGCCTCACTTGGTTTAGCGATATTATTTATCGACACGCTGGTGTTTGCCCAGTACCGTTTCCACATCAACTTCGCCGTTATGGAAATGATTTTATCCGGGCAAGTGGTGAGTTTTGCCTGGCAAACCTGGTTGACAGTCATTCTGGGCATTTTGGCGGTACTGGCAGCTCAGTGGCTGCTTATCAGGCATCTCGAATCCGCACCGGCTTATACCCGCAAAGGCTTCGGCAGAAGTCTCGCAGCCAGCGCCTTTGCCTGCTTACTTCTAGCCAATATTATCCATGTCTGGGCAGCGGCAAATGCTTATCAACCGGTTACCATGATCAAGCGATATCTGCCGCTATTTTATCCGGCTACCGCTAATCGATTCATGCGCAAACAAGGCTGGATTGATGAAGTAGCCGTGGCCCGCCAGAAATCGATGAGTCTTGAACGCGATACGGATTTACAGTATCCACTAAAACCTCTGGAAACAACGGCGATAGATAGCCCTCCAAATATCATGTTTATTGTGATTGATTCCTGGCGTTTGGATACCTTTGATAAAGAAACCATGCCCTATCTGTCAGAATTTGCGAATAATGCTCTCACACTCAATCAGCATATGGCCTCAGGCAATGCTACCCGAATGGGCATTTTTGGTTTGTTTTATGGTTTACCCGGCACCTACTGGCACAGCTTTCTCGTCAACCAACAAGCACCTGTTCTGATTACCCGCATGCAGGACTTGGGCTATGGCATGGGCATCTTTGGCGCTGCACAATTGCAATCTCCCGAATTTGACCGCACTGTTTTTTCATCCATCAAAAATCTTCGACTCCGCTCCGATGGCAAAACCCCCGCGGAACTCGACAGGGATTTAACCAACGATTGGAAGGAATGGTATCTGCAAAAGAACCCCGAACAACCCGCCTTCTCGTTTCTGTTTTTCGATGCCCCACATGGCTACGACTTCCCGGATGACTATCCCGTTCGATTCGAGCCCATGCTCGATTTCGTTAATTATCTTGAGTTGAATAATGAAACTGACCCTGTACCCTTTTTCAATCGGTATAAAACCAGCGTGCATTATGTCGACTCTTTAATAAAAGAAGTTGTTGAATTACTTAAAGAAAAGGGCGATCTGGAGAATACCGTAATCATCGTTACCGGTGATCATGGCCAGGAATTAAACGACAATAATTTAAATTACTGGGGGCATAATAGTAACTTTACCCGGCCTCAAGTACATGTTCCCTTTATCATCGCCGGCCCTAAAGTTCACGAACATGGCAATATGTTGACGATAGATCGCTTGACGAGCCACCATGACATTGCACCGACACTTCTGAAAAATTACCTCGGTGTGCAGTCAGACATAGATGATTATGCAGTCGGCATTGATTTATTCTCAGACCCTAGTGAACGCGAATGGTTACTTGCCGCAAAATACAGTGGCTATGCACTGATGACAGCAGATACCATTCTGGAAGTCGGGGCAACCGGCCAGTATGAATACCTGGATCAGACAAATCGTGAATTAAAAAACCGGGAACCGGATTTTGCGCATCTGCAACAAGCCCTGGAACAGATCAGCCGATTCCGTAAATAAGATTGTCTATTAACGCCACCATTTATAAAGGTGAATAAACCATGAGAACAATTACTGCTATTAGGATTCAATTACAGACTACGTTGCTAATACTGATGCTACCATTGGTCATGACAGATGCCTCTGCAGATCAAGAGCAACTGAGAACAGCACTTGAATCGGCACAGATTCCGGTGCTCAATCAGCCGCAGCCCACGTTGTTAACCAGCGGCCAACCGCCCAAAGAAGCCTTTGCAGTGCTCGCCAACAAGGGTGTAAAGCATGTTATCAACCTGCGGCCAGAAGCTGAACTTGGCTGGGATGAACAAGCTCTGGTTGAATCCTTGGGGATGACTTATCACGCTCTTCCCGTGTCTGGTGCCAGCGGCATCACCCCGGAAAATGCACATAAACTTCGAACATTATTAGCCAGCCTTAACTCGGAGCCCGCATTATTACATTGCTCTTCAAGTAATCGTGTCGGGGGGCTTCAGAGTCTGTTAGCATTTGAAGAAAACGGCGGCAATATTGAAGCAGCTATCCAGGCAGGCAAAGCCTGGGGGCTTTCAGGCCTTGAAGAGACAGTGCGGAAAGTGCTAGAAAACAAACAGCTTGCACATTAATCGTGCTTATCCGCTTATACATTAACGCGGTGGAATAACCTTGTTTACACGCGCAGATATCGAACAACAGCAACAACGGCTTAGCAAGGTCAATTTACTCAGACCGATGCGCTTTGAGCCTGCCCTGGAAGCGGTATTTCTGGATTATCGTTATCAACGCTTGCTTAAACGGGTGCCGGCTATTGGCGTAGTTGGCTTAATTTTATTCACTCTGTTTTCGATACTTGATTCAGTCTTTTTACCGAATGATGCCGCAAGAATAACCATTTCAGTACGCTTATTACTGATTTGCCCCTTGATACTGTGCGTAATTTTACTCGCTATCAAAACCGTCAGTGCCCGGCTGTTTCTGTATTTCTATACCTTTGTCTATATTTTTGCAGGTTGTACGATTGTAGGCATTATATTCACGGCAGATGCCTATTCCTATTCGCTCCCCTACGATGGGGTTCTGCTTCATCTGGTGTTTGGTTATTTTCTAATGGGCTTGCCTTACCTGATGGCCAGCTACGCAAGTATATTTGTTTCCCTGGTGTATTTTTTTGTCTCCCTGTATATCAACCTGCCGCCGGAGCAATTATCGTCGAATGCTATTTTTATTCTCAGTCTGAATTTTATGGGGGTGATCGGGGGCTTCATCCAGGATAGGGCCAGACGGTTCTTATTTCTGAATGAACAGCTTGTTGCCCTGGCAAAAGCCAAAGACCGCAAAGAAATTGCAACAAAAACCCGCCTGGTGGCAATTGCCAGTCACGATTTACGTCAGCCCTTGCATGCCATGAATATGCTGATAGAAGCCTTACAGGCCCAGCTTATAGATCCCCAGCAAAAATCGCTTGCCAAGTCCTTAAACAGCTCGATCAAACAGCTCAGCCAAATGCTTAATACCTTGCTGGACATCTCTAAGCTCAATGCCGGAATTGTCCAGGCCAAACACGAAACACTAAATCTAGCCCAGAAAATGTCACAGCTTTACAAAGAGTTTGCGCTAAGAGCAAAAGAAGCGGAAATGGCTATCTTAATTGACGGGCCGACTGATGTGCATGTCAAACTCGACCCCGTGCTGTTTGACAGAATCCTGCGAAATATTCTGGAGAATATTTTTGTTCACGCTGATGCGTCAGAGATCCGAATTTCCTGGTTTACTGAAGGGGAAAAGGTATGTCTCTCGATTACGGATAACGGCAAAGGTATTGCCAAAACGGACATCGCCACGATATTTGATGAATTTCAACAGGCCGGCAATACCCAGCATGGTATGGGCCTTGGCTTGAATATTGTGAAGCAATTAGCTGAGCTTCAAAACCTTTATTACGAACTCGAATCGGACCTGGGCATGGGTACAACTTTTCGGCTGAATATGCCCCTGGCGGCAGCACTGCAAACAACCAACCAGGCAAGCATCCCTCTGGCCATTTACTCTGCGGCCGACCAGCACAGCTTCCCGTTGCAATCTTCACGATTTATCGAATGGGGATATGCACCTGCGTTTCTCCTCCCGCCTTCATTGAATGGGGATAACTATACACCCTCATTGCCGACAGAGGCCCGCGTTCTCCTCTGGGACCTTTCAGGTGCTGCGAGTTCGACAACGAATGCCGATGTCTTAGCTGCCTTAAGAACACTCTTTGACTATTTGAGAAAGGAACTCAGCAAGGCACACCAACTAGCCGCCATTTTGTTAGTCATAGACGATGAGGACCAGATAGACAACTATCATCAGGCATTGGAGAAAGGCATAAAAAATATGTTTAACCAGACTGAAAAAGTGCGTGCCGCGCACATAAAAACAGAGGTAGTGAGCACACAGGTCAGATTAGCCAAGCTGCGTCTGGTACTTACTTATCTAACAAACCCAATTCAATAGCGACTCGAGCACATTCAGTTCGATTATGTACATTCAGTTCGGAAAATAATAACTTCATATAGCTTTTTACCGTATGCTCGGAGACATTCAATAATTGGCAAATACGCTTATTGGGTAAGCCCTCGGCAACTAACTGCAAGACCTCTCTTTGCCTGGGCGTTAAGGCTGGCACACGATGAGCGGGCGCTTCACTGTAAAAGTCAGGCCAGTAATGATCGCCGTTCAATATTTTATGAATAGCCCGAATAATTAATTCGCTGTTACTGGCCTTGGAAATAAAACCACTGGCACCGGCCTGCTTGGCTTTCGACACATCTTTCGACTCCTCAGAGCCCGAAAGAATCGCCGCAGGAATGAACAGATTGTGCTCGGATATATAACGTAATACAGATAAGCCGCCGCCATCCGGCAAGTTGAGGTCGACCAGTGCCAAATCAAAATCCGGCGCTTGCTCAAGGTGTTCGATAGCTTCTTTTGCACTGTGAACACTGGTTAAGGCCAACTTGTTATCCAGCTTCGTTAAAATATAAGACAAGCCTTCCAGATAAACCGGATGATCTTCAACGACAAGAATTTTGATCGCTTCCTGATGCGTTTGGTGAAGCAGAGGTTGCATAGTGAAATACTTTTTTATATTTATCGGTATTTTCTAACTACATTTTCATATTGCATATTATTGAAAATTTAGTGTCAGAATAGCAAGTTATTACTGCGCGTAATTTGAACAAGGTTTAAAAAACATCTGTTCAAACGATAAAATCCTTAACGGTAATTTTATAGTCTTCGGGGTTGACCGCCTTTACGATGACATCCTGAACAGACGGTTTAGAAAGATCTAGCAATTCGGTTTTGATGAAGCACTTGAATTTCGTGTGGTACATGACACGGACAATAGGTGAACGCTGATCAAACTCATTGACTTCAACAACCGTTGCCAGGCGCCCGCTTTCCAGCAATACCAAAGAACCGACCGGATATATGCCGATACAACGAATAAAATGATTCACCAGAGAGCGGTCCAAATGATGATCACACCATTCCAGCAAACGCTTTATAGCCATGGTCGGCGTCATCCCTTTGTGATAGCAACGATCAGCCGTAATGGCATCATAGACATCGACTATTGCTGCCATTCTGCCAAAGGGTGAGATTTCATCGCCTTTCAAACCACAGGGATAGCCACTGCCATCCATGCGCTCGTGATGCTCTGAAACTACTTTTACCGTTAACGGCGAGATGCCGTGCGTTTCACACAAATGTTTCTGCCCCATAATTACATGAGATTTCATTATTGCAAACTCATCTTCGGTTAATTTACCGGGCTTATGCAAAATCTCATCGGGGATCATGATTTTACCGATATCATGGAGCAGTGCCCCGGCAATGGTTTGCTGTAAAATATCCCGTTCCAGTTGCAGGGACTTTCCGAAGATCGACATCAGCACACTCAAATTCACTGAGTGCTCCATAAGATAGCTATCTTTTTGGCGGATACACCCCAGGCAGGCCAGCGCATTATGATTGCGATATAAGGAATCGAGCATGTCTTCCGCCAGGCTGTCAATGGCCCCCAGCTCTATGGCCTTACCGAGTTTGACATCCGCCAGCACCCCATCAACCAGCGCAATCGCCTCTTGGTGCACGCGCTCTGCCGCCAGCATCTCTTCGGTTAAGCTGAGGCTTGGTTTATTAAGCGGGTTCAAAGAACCTGCTTCCGCCAGACGTTCTTCATTTTGCTTATCTATTTCAGCTGCCGTGGGCGCATCTTTAACATCCAAGCCTAGAAAGGTGTCGATGTAAATGTCACGAATACCCAGTTTCCTTATTTTTTCAATCACTTCATCTTTCTTGATCTTCCCCTTTTTTTTGAAATTAGAATGAGGAATCCAATCACTGTTCAAATCAGATATATACATACCGACTTTAAGTTCAGAAATAGGTATACGCTTTATCATAGAAGGCTGCACCGCCTGGATAAATGAAGTGATGCTGAAGAAAGATAAGCTCTTGCAGCAAGAGAAGAGCTTAACAATGAGTATAGGATCTTTGTGGGGTGCGTCAACGCGTCAGCATGTTCAGTAAACCCGGATGCGTCACTTAGTCAATTCGATGAGGAGGCAGTTTAATCTGATGCACGGTGCGCCGGATCAGGCTGATTTCCCCGAAATAGCGCTCCCGGCCATTCACGGTAAATTCAAACTGATAGATCCGCGCTAAGCGTCGCTGCCCCCTGGGGTCTTTGAGAAAAGCAACACGCTTGAGCACCACGGATTCATCCAGCAATAAGAGACCCAGCTGCTCACAGTGGCGAGTAGCTGCGTCAAGGGCGACTTGTTTCAAATCGCGCGCGCGCACCCAATAAATAACACCCAGGACGACCAAAACGGTTAATAAGATAGATCGCAATGACACGGCAACTTTCCTTTTTCAACTCAGTCCACAAAGACTCAACCTAAGGCGGGTTTAGGTCACAATCTTTTTTTTCTGATCATCCACTAAATGTTTCAGGTCATTAGATTGTCACGATACCGCCGGAGCATCCTATATTAGTGTTTGCGAAGCTGATATTCCGCATAGCTTCTGGCCACCACGACGCCTTGCGCGTCTTTGACTTCACCTTGCAAACTAAATTCCGATTTACCCAGCCTGTCTGCCTCTTCCTGGAGTCTGCTGAGCTCTTCGTTTGACACGCTGAATTCTACCGTCACATCAGACTTGGCCATTTTAATAAAATCCATCTTCAGGTTTTTGAGTACCGGATAATAAGCCTCGCTGAAATTAAATATCGAAATAATCCCGCCAGGTATTTCTGCCACGGTAAATAATGCACCGGCATACATGGCATTAAAATGATTTTTGTTGCCTTTAAGCGGCATAAACGCTTTTACATAACCGGGTTTAAACGCTATGACCTGAAACCCATTTCGACTGGCGAAAGGAATGGATAAGCCGACAAAACGGCTCACCAACTTTAAAGCGGCCACCATTTTTAATTGGTGTAAGCCGCCCTGATTATCTTGAAGCGCCAGCTCATTCACCCGGTCTTTCACGAATGACTGTATCTCGGTGGCGATCTTATTCAACTGGTGGTTCACTTGATGTAGTAGGGCGCTCATAGGAGTTCTCTTTTTTGGGACAGTAAAAATCTAAAATGACTAATAGTCTGTTTCGTTAGCGGATAGTTATTATTGCAAATCCTGGTAAGCGCAGGCACGATTTCTGCCAGTACGTTTGGCATGGTAAAGCGCCTTGTCGGCATTCAGGTAGATATCCTGGCCACAATGGGTGTTCTCGTCAGCACTGGCCACACCAAAAGACGCACTGACCGGTATTTCCAGCTCCTGAAAACAATATGACAGGTTACTGATTCGGCAACGCAAGCGTTCTGCCAGTTGCATGGCTTCCTGGGTATCGCAGTCGAGCGCAATAATAGCCATTTCTTC
>JBFHPN010000067.1:0-8134 GCA_041592735.1 Oleiphilaceae bacterium
ATGTAGTGTGCAGCTTTTCTTAAGCCAGCATCGGTAGTTGAAACTATTTCACCCGCCAAGCGGCTTTGCCCCACCACATCTATCAATTCAAAGCTGATATCATATTGCCTTGTTGCAGGCAGATACTGAATATTACCAACAACCACATAGCTCTGACCAAGCATACGCCAGTCGCGATAAAACACTTGAGACATTGATTCAGGAAGACTGAGCATTCTTGTTACTGGCAAGGTATCAAAATCACCACTTCGCTGTAGGTTGTCTTTAATAATAAGGGAGACATCGTGTGGTATAGCGCCGCCGGTTTTATTGGCGAAAGGCACAACCGCAACTGGCAATGCGCTGTCTGAGCCTTTGGTAATTTCAATGGTTAATTCAGCCTTAACGCTCGCGACTAAACCAAAAACCAACATAAAAAGAAGGGTTTGGCTTTTGAACAAAGTTGTTTTAGTACAGTTGAACAACATGAACGGGGATCCTTTAAGTTGTTGCTAATTGGTTTCTGGCCTGAAGGCCATAGAAAATTGTCTGAAATTCTTTTCAAATACCCTTCCGTCATCCGGCACCGGATATTTAGTCACACTCTTTACAGCAAGCAATGCAGAGCGATCAAAGGCATTATTTCCGCTAGAATTTATTATCTCAACCGATGATAATTCTCCATTGGGAAGCAAACGAATACGCAAGGTTATGCTAAGACCATCGCTTTTCGGCGGTATGCGCCAAAGATTTTCAATTCTGGCCTTGATCAGCGCCAGGAAACGCTCAACCTCAGTTAACTCATAAACCTGAAACGCCTGAAGCTGACGTAACTGTTCTGCTTCAAATTCCGCCTGCTTTCTAGCCTGAGCTTGTCGCTGCTCCATGGCTTTCAGTTTATCAAGCATTTGCTGCTCTTTTTCTTTAATTTCTTTCAGCTTTTCAGCTTTTAGTTTTTCTGCTTTCTGCTTTTCTAGAAGCTCTTTTTCTTTAGCCAGCTTTTTTTCCTGATCGAGTTGCTTTTGCTTGGCCAGATCTTTTTGCTGCTTTTCTTTTTCAATACGCGCTTTTTCTATACGCTCCTGCTCTTCTTTCTGTTTTTTCAGTTTGAGTTTGTTATCCTCAACAAGTTTTTTCTCTTCTGCTGCTTTTTTCTGCGCTTCTTCTTTGGCTCTTTGTTTCGCCTGCTCTTTTTCAAGCTGTGCTTGACGCTGCTGTTCAGCCATTTTTTGTTGCTCCAGCAGCTGTTTCTTTTGATCTTCTTTCGTCGCCTGCAAGGCTTCAAGTTGCTCTTCTGAGACGATCCTTGCCTGTATATTGGAAGGAATATGCAAAGGTTTCGTTGGCTCTGTATTTTCCCAATGCACAAACAATAACGAAAAGAATGCCAGATGCATCAGGATGCTGGCTAACAATAACTTTTTTTGAGGCAAGGCTTGATAGCGGCCCAACAGAGTCTGTGGACGAGAAACCTGCTGGGACTTAGACGCTTGCTTGGTGGGGGGAGGCGTTGAATTAATCATGGATCTTCAGTAATTAAACCTACCCCTTTTGCACCCGCTTTCTGAAGCGCAGCCATAAGACTGACCACTGCGCCATATTCGACATGCTTGTCTCCTCTGACCAATACGGCTGTATCCGGCTTTTGAGAGAGTATTGATGAAACCTTTTGAAGCATTTCTTCAAGTTCCAACGGCTTTTTAGACTCCGCTGACATATCCAGGTAATACGCCCCATTCGAATCCACTGATACGATAATGGGCTCCTCCTGATTATCTGAGGTGACCGGATCTGACTCTAGTTGAGGCAAATCGACTTTGATACCCTGCGTTAACATGGGGGCGGTGACCATGAAGATGATCAAAAGCACGAGCATCACATCAATGTAGGGTACTACGTTGATGTCTGACATAGGTTTACGTTTATTTCGGCTCATAGTGGTTTCTTTAAGAACAAATATTATGCGGCTTTGACAGACGAATGAATGTTTCTGTGTAATATGCTGGAGAACTCATCAGCAAATGTTTCATAACTAGCGTACAGCGCATCAGAGTGAGCCGAAAAACGGTTATAGGAAACCACTGCTGGAATCGCTGCAAAAAGTCCCATAGCCGTAGCAATTAAGGCCTCAGAAATACCCGGCGCAACGGTCGCAAGCGTTGCCTGCTGTTGCTGAGCCAGCCCTAAAAATGAGTTCATGATCCCCCAGACTGTTCCGAACAAGCCCACATAAGGGCTGGTGGAGCCGACCGTTGCCAGAAAGGGTAAATGCGCATCCAGACGCTCACTTTCTCTTGAAAGGGCAACGCGCATCGCACGCTGTGTGCCTTCCATGACAGCCTCAGGATCTATGCTTGATTGCTGACGTAAACGGTTGAATTCTTTAAAACCGGATTTAAAAACCAGTTCCATACCCGTTGCTGCAGTATTGCTGGCGATCTCTTTATAAAGCTGATTGAGATCCATACCCGACCAAAAGCGGCCCTCGAAGGTAAGCTGTGCTTTTTTGGCTTGTTTAAAATAAGCCGCACGCTGAAAGATAAAATACCAGGATACAATCGATGCCAGAACTAATGTCAGCATGACGAGCTGAACGATAAAGCTGGCATCCATTATTAAACCAAGTACTGAGATTTCCTGATGTGACATCGTTTCCAAAATATTTTTCTCCAAAACGAAATAAAAAAAGTATTAAACCAGGCGTGCCAGAAGATCTTCGGGGAGTGCTCTCGGCTTACCTGTATCAAAATGAAGGCAGGCAATTTTTACCTGTGCTTCAACGAGTAGATCACCAGATTGATGGTAAACAGATTGAGCAAAGTTCAGGTAAGTTCTCGCAATTTTTTCAGGAAAGGCGGTTACCTGTAATTGATCATCCAGGTGCGCTGGTTTTTTATAGTTTAAAGACAGACTATGCACGACATAATTTATGTTTTGATCAAAGCACTGCCGTAATTCGATGCCTTTTTGCCTGAAAAACTCTGTTCTGGCACGCTCAAGGTACTTTAAATAATTTGCGTAATAAACAATACCACCGGCGTCTGTATCTTCAATGTAAACCCTGACGGGGAGACTAAAAATGGCTTGTCCAGAATGCATTATTTGATACGCTCGCAACCTACACTATTTTATTCGGGTAATTTCAAACCAAAATGCCGCCATGCCTTTTCTGTCGCAACCCTTCCTCGCGGCGTCCTGCTAAGAAAACCTTGCTGAATAAGGTAAGGTTCGAGCACATCTTCGATCGTACCACGCTCTTCACTGATCGCTGCAGCCATGCTTTCTACGCCCACGGGTCCACCGGAAAAATTTTCTATAATGGCGAGCAGTAAACGGCGATCCATCTGATCAAAACCACACTCGTCAACCTTAAGCATGGTAAGCGCCTGATCAGCCATCGTTTTAGTCAGGATCCCTTCCCCTTTTACCTCGGCATAATCTCTTACGCGTCGCAGCAAGCGATTGGCAATACGCGGTGTTCCACGAGAACGACAGGCAATTTCGTCTGCACCGTCTTTTTCTATCTGTAAATTCAGTAATTGAGCAGAACGCATGACAATTGAACTTAAATCTGCATGATTATAAAACTCAAGCCGCTGAACAATACCAAAACGATCTCTCAATGGCGACGTCAGGAGTCCCGCTCGCGTGGTCGCTCCTACCAAGGTAAAAGGCGGTAATTCAAGTTTGATTGATCTGGCTGCCGGCCCTTCGCCAATCATTATATCCAGCTGGTAATCTTCCATCGCCGGATAAAGCACTTCTTCTACACTGGCATTAAGCCTATGTATTTCATCAATAAAAAGCACGTCACCTTCTTCAAGATTGGTTAGCAAGGATGCAAGATCGCCCGCTTTTTCCAAAACCGGCCCTGAAGTTGATTTGATATTGGTATTCAATTCATTCGCGATAATGTTTGCCAAGGTGGTTTTTCCCAAGCCTGGCGGACCAAAAATCAGCACATGATCCAACGCTTCCTGACGCTTACGCGCTGCCTCAATGAAAATCTCCATTTGTTCTTTAACGGCAGGCTGGCCAACATAATCGCCAAGTGTTTTGGGACGTATCGCTCGATCTTGCCAATCTTCATTCATACCGCCGATATTTTTGGCTTGCGGTGCAATTAAACGATCAGCTTCTATCATGGTCTAATCCGATAAGGTGAACATAGATCAAACTCCCAGTTTACAGGGCCTGTCAACTAACGGAAGTTAAAACTTTGTTAGAGAGCGAGTTTGATAAAATGAAAACAGCGCTTTAATTTCGCGCATCACACAACAGAAACTTAAAGCATGCTTTTAAGTGCCGACTTAATCAGTGATTCAAGTGTCTGATCGGGTGCTTTCGATAACTTAATGGCCCTTGCAGCATCTTGTGCCTTGTAACCCAGTGCAATCAAGGCCGATTCCGCTTCATCCTCAATTGAGGCATTGATCTGGGCACCTGATTGAACAGATTGCTCAGTACCTGGGTTCTCAGCCAATCCTTTGACTTTATCACGCAGCTCTATTAATAGTCTTTCTGCTGTTTTTTTACCGACTCCTGGTAATTTAACCAAGGTGCTGACATCATCATCTGCCACGCACCTCGCCAAGGCCGAGCTGTCTAAGCCAGACAAAATAGCAATCGCCATTTTAGGCCCCACACCGTTTATTTTTATCAGAATTCTAAACATTTCCCGATCTTGCTTTTGCATAAAGCCATATAATAATTGGGCATCTTCCCGTACGACAAAGTGCGTGAAAAGAACAATTGTCTGGCCGCAATCGGGTAGCGCAAACGCTGTACTAATTGGCACTTCTACTTCGTAACAAAGCCCCTGCACATTAATAAGCGCACTATGTGTTGTTTTTTCTTCCAATATCCCCGAAATTTTTCCAATCATAGATAGTTACCTTAGCGCACTTATTAAATGAATTAAGACAGGATGTCCTGAATTTGAAATGCAGTAAATATTATCGTAAACGGCCGCGTCGGCTTTTAGAAGCACCGGCCACTTTAATAAGTACCTGCTGAGTATGTGCATGACACAAGGCGATAGCCAATGCATCCGCTGCATCTGCTTGCGGACAGGCAGATAAACCAAGTAAATGTATTATCATCTGTTGAACCTGCGACTTACTCGCAGCCCCTTTGCCAACAACCGACTGTTTAACTTTACGTGCTGAATATTCATAAACCGGTAAATTTGCATCACAGGCTGCAACAATAGCTGCGCCTCGCGCTTGGCCAAGCTTAAGTGCTGAAGAGGCATTTTTTGCCAGAAACACCTCCTCGATTGCAAACTCATCCGGCTGAAACTGCTGAATCAGCTGAGTCACGCCCTTAAAAATAAGATGCAGGCGCGGTGCCAGTGCTTCACCTTCGAGCCGTATACAGCCACTTGCTATATAACGTGTCTTACCTTGATAAGTTTCAATCAGACCATAGCCTGTCGTTCTTGACCCCGGATCAATCCCCAAGATAATAGCCACTCAGACACCCTTATTTATTATTCTGCAAACACGATCGGTGAATTCACTTACTCAGTTAGCGTATTGAGTATCTCTTCAGAAATATCCGCATTTGTATAAACATTCTGAACATCATCTAAATCTTCAAGTGCGTCAATCAATTTCATTACTTTATCGGCCATTTCGGCATCTAAATCCACTTTTGTAGCGGGTACCATCGATAATTCTGCCAACTCGGGTACAAAACCCGCAGCCTGCAATGCATCTTTCACTGCCATAAAATCTTCAGGTGCCGTAATGACTTCTATTGAGTGATCATCCTGGGTCACAACATCTTCAGCACCGGCTTCGATAGCAAGCTCAAGAATTTCTTCTTCAGAAACCTGGTCTGAAAATACCAGCGAGCCCTGCTTATTAAACAAGTAAGCGACCGAGCCATCGGTGCCGAGATTCCCGCCTGCCCGGTTGAACGCATGACGGACTTCTGCCACCGTTCGATTTCGGTTGTCTGTCATCACCTCGACTAACACAGCAACCCCGCCTGGCGCATACCCCTCGTAGGTTAACTCATCGTAGTTATCGCCTTCACCGCTGCCCACACCACGCGCGATCGCTTTATCAATAGTATCGCGCTTCATATTGGCGCCAAGCGCTTTATCAACGGCCGTTCTTAGCCGAGGATTATCCTCAACCGCACCACCGCCCTCTTTAGCGGCAACGACCAGCTCGCGTATTAATTTGGTAAATATTTTGCCGCGTTTTGCATCTTGCGCAGCTTTTCGGTGTTTGATATTAGCCCATTTGCTATGACCTGCCATCTAGACACTCCTGAGAACCTGTTAAATGGGATAGTTTAAATAAATCAGCTATCTATAAAACAACAAAAGCGCCAGAACGAATTCATAGCGCTTTGTAATATTTCTGAAGCATTTTCACGCTAATTCAAGGTAAATAATTACTTGGGCTCAGCTTGCTTGGCGCGTAATTGGATATTGAGCTCACGTAATTGTTTTGGATCCACCTCGCCCGGCGCTTGCGTCAGGACACACATTGCACTCTGGGTTTTAGGGAATGCAATAACTTCGCGTATCGATTGAGAGCCTGTCATCAGCATGACCAAACGATCCAAACCAAAGGCTAAACCACCATGGGGCGGACAGCCATATTTAAGCGCATCAAGCAAGAAGCCAAATTTATTTTGCGCCTCTTCATCATCAATGCCCAACAATTTGAATACCGTTTTCTGCATCGTACCATCGTGGATACGAATTGAGCCACCACCAAGCTCAGTACCATTTAGTACCATATCATAAGCACGCGAAAGGGCCTGCTCAGGATTAGCCATCAACGCTTCCGGTGAACATGAAGGTGCTGTAAATGGATGGTGAATCGCTGTTAAGCCGCCCTCTTCGAGCACTTCAAACATGGGGAAATCAACGACCCACATCGGTGCCCATTCACAGGTATACATATCCAGATCAGCACCAATCTTGCAACGCAGTGCGCCCAGGGCTTCGTTTACGACAGTGGCTTTATCGGCACCAAAGAACACTATATCGCCATTTTTCGCATCAAGTTTTGACATAATGGCCATTGCAACGTCATCACCGAGGAATTTAACAATAGGCGACTGCAAACCTTCCGCACCCTTTTCAAGTTCGTTTACCTTGATCCAGGCAAGACCTTTCGCACCATAGATTCCAACAAACTTGGTGTAGTCATCAATCTGTTTTCGTGATAATTGTCCACCACCTGTTACCTTCAATGCAGCAACACGGCCTTTAGGATCTTTGGCTGGCCCTGAAAAGACTTTAAAGTCGACACCTTCCATTAAGTCGGCAACATCGACAATTTCCAGAGGGATACGCAGATCCGGTTTATCGCTGCCGTAGCGGGACATTGCTTCAGCAAAGGTCATTCTGGGGAAAGCATTTAACTCTACGCCCAACAACTCTTTAAACATATTGCGAATCAGGGTTTCCATCATGCCCATCAACTGCTCTTCATTGATGAACGAACACTCGACATCGATTTGGGTAAATTCGGGCTGTCGATCTGCACGTAAATCTTCATCACGGAAACATTTTGCAATTTGATAGTAGCGATCAACACCGGCAACCATCAATAATTGTTTAAACAACTGGGGCGATTGTGGTAACGCAAAGAAACTGCCCTGATGCGTGCGGCTTGGTACCAGATAATCACGCGCACCCTCAGGTGTGGCACGGGTAAGAATCGGCGTTTCCACATCCATAAAGCCATTGGTGTGCAAAAAAGACCGAATGTAATTGGTAACCTTCGAGCGGAACATCAGCTTGTTCAGCATGTCAGGACGACGCAAATCCATAAAGCGGTACTTTAAACGTGTTTCCTCACCCACATCGACATAATTATCTAAAGGGAAAGGTGGCGTTTCGGCCGCGTTAAGGATGGATAACTCTTTACCAAGAATCTCGATACGACCGGTAGGCATATCGTTATTTTCTGTACCTGCAGGGCGAGCTCTGACAATACCTTTAATCTGAAGCACGTACTCGCTTCTAACCCGCTCTGCCATAGCGAAACTTTCTTTGGTATCCGGATCAAAAACGATTTGCGCCAGACCTTCACGATCTCGCATATCCAGAAAAATGACACCACCATGATCACGGCGACGATGTACCCAGCCACAAATAGTGACCTCCTGCCCTATATGTTGCTCA
>JBFHPN010000068.1:0-8036 GCA_041592735.1 Oleiphilaceae bacterium
GAATCCTTCACGGATAACTGAAATCCCTGATTACTTTGCCACCAGTCCAATCTTATTTCACCCGCATAGGGCGTGTATTTCACCGCATTGAACACCAGATTCGAAAACGCACTGTAAAGCTGTCTTTCATCGCCCATCATCAACATGGATTCAGCAGCATCTGCTTTATGCTCACGCTCCAGATCCACCGACTGATGATTAATACGTAACTTAATATCATGTTTAAGATCGCCACTTAATAAACGCGCATCATGACAGACTGTGCGCAATAATTGTTCAATATCGATAGGTTTCATGCTTTGGCTGAGATCTGCCGTTTCAAATTTGGACAACAATATCAAATCCTGAATCAGGGTTTCCATTCTTTGCGTCTGGCTGGCTATGTTTTTGAGTGGTTTATGCCATTTTACCGGCACATCCCTTGCGTCCTGAAGTGTTTCAATATAGCCCTTAATTACCGTCAGCGGGGTTCTCAGATCGTGCGATACATTACTCACAAAGTCTTTACGCATTTGCTCTAAACGACTGATACGGGTGATATCCTGAACAAATACCAGACGTTCTTCCTGCCCGAATAAGGTGATATAAATACGAAGCTTGATATTTCTGTTAATTGGAGAAGAGAGCTCTAGAGGTTCGCGGTAATTTTTACCATGAAAATAGGCCTTGAATTCTGGTAAGCGAATTAGGTTGGAGATGAGCTGCCCTTTATCTGTATCCGAGCGAAAGCCCAATAATTCGGCGGCAGCAAGATTCCACCACTCCATCACCCCTTCAGAATCAGTCATGATAACCGCTTCCCGAAGCGCATTGGTGGACATTTGAACGCGATTGATCAGTGCTTTGAGGTAATCCTGATTCTGTTTATTTTGAGACTGAAGCTGATAGATGCCTTCAAAGAGATCGCCCCACAAGCCATAACTTTGGGGTATTGGCAGTGCTTCCTGGGTGTTATGTTG
Organism: Oleiphilaceae bacterium; assembly: GCA_041592735.1. Classification (GTDB taxonomy): domain Bacteria; phylum Pseudomonadota; class Gammaproteobacteria; order Pseudomonadales; family Oleiphilaceae; genus PZPK01. The sequence goes on from JBFHPN010000068.1 coordinate 960, forward strand.
TTGATATAACCAGCGATGCAGTCGAACTGACTGGATAATGGTCCATATAAGATAAGTAAGCAAGCCAATGGCAAGCACCCAGGCCACTTCTCCCAGCGCCAGACCAAATAAAATTAAACCTAAAAACGCCCAGATCAACGATTTAATATGCCCTACGCTGCGTTTATGCATGCCTGGATCCTTAGTTATTACCTTGCATGTTTCACTTCTGTTTATTCTTTACTCATGCTTTATCAATCAAGAACTTGACTGGGCAGAAAACCGATAGCCAGTACCTCTTACCGTTTGAACCAAGTGTTCATGCTTTTCACCTAAGGCTTTCCTCAGACGGCGTATATGTACATCAACCGTTCGATCTTCGACATAAACATTACCGCCCCAAACCTGATCCAGCAGCTGCGAACGTGAATACACACGGTCTTGATGGGTCATAAAGAAATGTAATAATTTATATTCTGTCGGCCCCATTGTCAGTGATTCATTATGAGAAGTCACCCTATGGCAAAGCGGGTCCAATACCAAACCATCCACCTCTATTTCACTTTCAGTGCCATGAGGGGTCGCTCTGCGCAACACGGCTTTTAAGCGTGCAACCAGTTCACGCGGAGAAAAGGGTTTCGTAATATAATCATCGGCACCCACTTCAAGGCCCTGCACTTTGTTGTCTTCTTCGGTTTTGGCCGTCAACATGATGATCGGAATGTCGGCCGTCGTGTCATTTCGTTTAAGACGTCGTGCTAGTTCGATACCACTGGTACCTGGGAGCATCCAGTCCAGAAGAATCATATCTGGCCGATCATCAACAATGGCAATTAACGCTTCTTGTGCATTTGAGGCCTCAACACAGTTATAATCGGCCATTTCCAGGGCAACGACGATCATTTCGCGAATCGCGGCTTCATCATCGACAATTAATACAGTTTTTTCTGACATCTCACTCACTCCAAAAGTCAGAGTGTATTAAACCCATTTGCTGTTACAGTTTTATGACACGCTAATGCCGGGCAATCAGGACATCGAAAAATCAATAAACAAACCACAAAAAACTGCCATACCAACCCAGTTATTATTGAGAAATGCCTTGAAGCAAGCCTCTCTGTCACGATGACGTATTAAATGTTGCTGATAGAGAAATAACAGCGATGCCACACCCAAGCCACCAAAATAGAAAATCCCCAGGGCTTCTTGCTGGCCAATAACACTTAAGGTTAACACCACCATCACCTGTAACAGCGCAATAATCGCCCGATCGGCATCACCAAACAGAATAGCCGTCGATTTAACCCCGATTTTTATATCATCATCACGGTCCACCATGGCATATTGGGTATCATAAGCAACTGTCCAAAGCAGGGTGGCCATATAAATTAACCAGATCACCGGTGGCAAACTGTTAGTTTGAGCGGCATACGCCATAGGTACCGCCCAGGCAAAGGCCGCGCCGAGAAAAACCTGGGGCAAGTGCGTATAGCGTTTCATAAATGGATAAAGGGCCGCGAGGAATAAGCCTCCCGCAGATAAATAGATAGTGAGCGTGTTCATCTGAAGTACCAGAAGAAACGCACACCCGCAGAGCACCACAAAAAAGATCAACGCCTGTCGTGGCGTCAGGCTGCCCGACACTAAGGGGCGCTCTTTTGTTCGTTTAACCGCTCCATCTATATGACGGTCTGCATAATCATTAATCACACAGCCGGCAGATCTCATCACTATCGCACCTGCAATAAACACCAACAACACATCTAGCGCTGGCCAGCCTCTGGCCGCTAGCCAAAGTGCCCAAAGCGCCGGCCAAAGTACCAGAAAAATACCAATAGGCTTATGCAATCTTGCCAGATGAATATAGGCACGGATATCCGCTTGATGGCTCACAAAAAAATTAGGCAACTTCATATTTCATGACCTGCTGTGTGGCTCGCTCAATGTTGCTGAAAATAAGGCTTCCAAGAAATACTCACTCACCAGTAAAGGCTTCTCATGCAAGTAAAAAACGGATCTGCGTGCATTAATAAACTGGCGTTTACCTAACTCGTTCTGCTGAGGAATCATCGCGATCTGTAAAGGGCCCCTGCGCATGGTTTTAGCTTTAAACAAAAATTCACCCAACGGCCGCTCCCCCAAAATAGCGAGCTCTCTTTCTGCACCGCGCAGCGTGTTTGCAGGAATGATGCTTCGCGCCCGGACCCAGACGTCGCCATGGCAAACCAATTCAACCTCCCGGATCAGTGCAAAACGAGAAGGGGCAACTTTCAGAACCCGTGCCTCATCCACAGAAGGCCTTGCCCATTCATGCCGGCAAACACGCACCCTGAAATCACCACCACTTTTTTTAATTAACCGCTTGGTGAGGGAACCGGTATCCAGCAACCAGGACCGCCTGTGATTCGGTAGTTTTTGCAGAGGAACTCGCCGATACGTACGCCAGAAAATTCTGGACACCTTATTCCGACCAGCCATTACAAACCTTTGACCGCATAAATTCCCGGGGCATTGCGCCAATAACCACGATAATCCATCCCAAAACCGAAGACAAAACGATCTTCAACCTTTACACCACAAAAGTCGGCCGACAGGCCTTTGCTTGCTTTTCTATGATGTATTTTTTCTGCCAGAACGGCGGTGTAGATCTGCTTTGCTCCCTGCTGTTCACAAAAATCCAGGATTTCATTCAAGGTATAACCCTCATCGAGGATATCATCAACCACCAGAACAGTTCTGCCTGTCAGTGGGGTGGCCGGGGCCACTCGCCATTCCAGTTTATCACCCGCTGTCTTATCGCCATAACGCGAAGCATGAAGATAATCTATTTGCAAAGGGAACATTAAATTGGGTAATAACTGCCCTGCGAATAATAACCCACCATTCATTACCACCAGAATAAGCGGATTGGCCGCATGCAACGCTTCGGTCAACTCTTTGGCCACGCGTTCTATTTCAGTGTGAACTTGCTTGTAGGTAAACAAACAATCGGCCTCATCAAATACCTGCTGCATCGCTGCAATATCTAGTTCAGACTGTTTAATAGACATAACCCGCCCTGTTTAAGAAAACTCAAGGATTATATCGATGCCTCCCCTCTAAGGCCAATACCTCGACTTAAATAACTGAAAACCAGCCTCGCAGATCGAAAGATTTGTACTGATGACTCTCATTGGGTAAATTAGCCTACTGTCATATCACCTCAGGTTGATAACCAATCAAGAGGGGATGTAAAGCAAGCAACCCTATTCAGGAAGTAGAAATGAAAAAATGGCAGTGTGTCGTATGTGGTTTAATTTATGATGAAGCAGAAGGTTGGCCTGAAGATGGTATCGCACCCGGTACTGCCTGGAATGACGTACCCGAAGACTGGCTATGCCCGGATTGCGGCGTAGGCAAAGAAGATTTTGAAATGGTGGAAATTTAATGTCCTCTCAGCCTGTGATTGTTCTTGGCAGTGGTCTTGCCGGCTATTCTTTCGTCCGTGAATTTCGCAAACTGGATACCGAAACACCGGTGATGATCATTACCCGCGATGATGGTGATTCCTATTCCAAACCTATGCTATCGACCGGATTCGCAAAACAGAAAACCGCAGATGAACTCTCCATGGCTGACCCGGGAACTATGGCTCTGCAGCTAAAAGCATCGATCCGCAATTATACGGAAGTCACCGCCATAGATACTGAAGCGTCCTGCATTCTTATCAATGACGAACGCCTCCATTATTCAAAACTGATACTGGCCCTGGGTGCGCAAGTTAATAAGCTTAATTTTCCTGGTGCCAATCACCCCAGAATCGTTTCCATCAATAATCTTCTCGACTACCGTTATTTCCGTTCAATGTTAGGCGCACAGGCCCATGTGCTGATCATGGGCGCTGGCCTGATTGGCTGTGAATATGCCAATGACTTGCGCATAGGCGGTTATCAGGTCACGTTAGTCGATCCATCAGCGACCCCGATGAACGGTTTAATCCCAAAAGAGGCGGGTGAATTGCTCGCACAAGGCCTTGTAGATGCCGGTACCCATTTATTATTAAATCATTACGTGCATGAAGTCACCGAACTCCCAGACGGCAAGCTGTGTGCCATATTGAATAATGGACACAAGATCATCTGCGATATCATTATCTCAGCGATTGGTTTAAAACCAGACACCTCTTTAGCCGTGTCTGCAGGGCTGTCATGCAACAAAGGCATTATCACCAACGCCTTTCTGGAAACCAGCCATTCCAATATTTATGCACTAGGAGATTGTGCCGAAACGGAACACGAAGTTCGCCTATATGTTCTTCCGCTTATGGCAAGTGCTCGCGCCCTGGCAAAAACGATTGCCGGAGAACGCACTGCGGTAAATTTCGGAATTATGCCTGTTGTGACCAAAACACCCGCTTGTCCGGTTGTCGTTGTACCCCCCGGAACACCTTCTGGTGAGTGGCATTTTCAGCACGATGAGTTAAATCTCATCGGGCGCTTTATAAGCCAGGATGGCACATTAAACGGGTTTGTGCTGACAGGCCAATCTCTGAGTGAAAAGAATAAATTACTTCAGGAAATGAAATAAAACGGGATAATCGCTCTATAGTTTAGTTATTTTTCCTTTTTTGCTATCGTCTAGCTTATTGATTTGTAATAATAACTTTACCTTTTAAAAGAAGCATTCCTGTTTCATTTTTGAGCAATTAATAACTTTGTGAGGCAATATGACGCGTGTAGAAACACAATCACGCGCAGCAAAAAAGCTAAAAGATAACAAGCAATCTTCTGAAGTAAAGCAGCTCCAAATTCAAAACCCGATTAAAAAAACAAACACGGATGGTTGGGAAATGAGTGCGCAAGAAGCCCTTCTAGTCAATTATGTTGTGCGTGAAATATGAACCTTTTCAAACACCTAGCGAAAAGATAACAAGCCACTATGAACGACACGATGACCAACGTTCTAAAGCAATTTCTGGATGTTCTCAAATTAAAGCAGCTGGATGAGCTGCATTATGAGGGTTGCAGTGAAGATCTTGGCTTCAGAAATGTTTTCGGCGGGCAAGTGTGCGGGCAGGCCATGATGGCCGCTTATCAGACCGTAAAAGGGTTATATGCACATTCCATGCATGGCTATTTTCTGAGAGCGGGCGACCCGAACTTGCCCATACAATATGAAGCACAAATTATTCGGGATGGCCGCAGCTTTTCGGTCCGCCGTATCATCGCCAGACAACACAATAAAGAAATATTTACACTCAATGCCTCGTTTCAGCAACCGGAAACAGGTTTTGAACATCAATTCCCAATGCCTGAGACAATCGGCCCCGAAGATCTCATGTCTGAACTTGAAATGCGGCGCCGTTGCAAACATTTAATTCCCGAGCATCTGCGAGAACAATTTACCCGGGATCGCCCCATTGAGATCAGACCGGTGAATCCGATCAATTACGCTGATCCTGACATCCGCCCTCCCTGCAAACAAAACTGGTTTCGTGCCGTCGATACCTTACCGGATGATCTGGCGCTACATCACTGTATTCTGACCTATGCCTCAGATTTTGGCTTATTGGGCACAAGCATGTTGCCGCATGGCGTGAGTTTTACCCAAAAGGATATGCAAGTCACCAGCCTGGATCATGCTATCTGGTTTCATCGGCCTTTCAGAGCAGATGAATGGTTACTCTACGATATGGATAGCCCGAGCGCATCGAATGGACGGGGTTTTAACCGGGGTAATATCTTTAACCGGAAGGGTGAACTTGTCGCCTCTGTGTGTCAGGAAGCACTGATACGTAAACTTCGGCAGAAGCAGTAAGCCTGCTATCACATCCTCTCACTCACGCTACACATCACTGCTTAACTGGCATCAAGCTGCTCCATTTGATACACATATAACCACTTCAAAATCTCGTTATAAGGTAAAGGCGGGGTCAGGATGTATCCCTGGATAATATCGCAACCTAATTCATTCAAACGATTCAGCACAATTTTTTGCTCTACCCCTTCTGCCACAACCTTGAAGCCCAATCCCTGACACATATCGATAGTCGCTCTTGCCACCATATCACTATGAATGTCTTCACATATCCCGGCAATTAATGATTTATCGATTTTAATTTCAGTGGCCGGCAAGGATTTTAGATAAGCTAGCGATGAATAGCCTGCACCGAAATCATCTATTGATACAAATAGCCCAATCTTCTTTAAGCGCTCCAGCACATCAATCGCCTGCAAGGGATGAGTCATCATAGAAGTTTCGGTCAACTCAAGACAAATATAGGACGGGTCCACCAACTCCTGATAAAGCTGTTCTTTCAGAAACACGATTAAATCTGATTCACGCAGATTCAGCGCAGAAATATTGATCGACATCGTGAAGTCAAAACCTTCCTTCTGAAATTTCTTCAGTGCCTGAAATGCAGATTTTATTACCCAGCGTGTAAGTGCCTTGATACCGCCCGTTTCTTCTGCAAGCGCAATAAACTCATCAGGCCTGACCAAACCATAGCGGGGATGATGCCAACGAACTAAGGCTTCCACCCCACAGATGGTATCGGTTGCTAACTCCAGCTTTGGCTGATAATACAATTCCAGATGATTTTGCTCTATCGCTGTTTTGAGTTCAGCAACCATCATTAAACGGCGGGTGTTGTACAGATCATATTGAGGTCTATAAACTGAAATCGCATGCTGTATTGCATCCGGCATATCTGCCGCAACCTGCGCATGACGCAATAATGAAGCCGCATTATCATCATGCTCGGGATAAATAGCCACACCGATCACGGGCTTCAATTCCAAACGCATTTCTTTAAATACGACAGGCTGAACCAGTTTTTTAATGACAATTCGAATTTGTTCCCGACATGCTTCTGCTATATCTGCATCAACCATAAAGCAAAAACCGCCCTGCTCAAGTGAACACATATTGGCCTTTCCTGCAATGCTATCCACCTGTTTTAAACCGGGAATCGTTGAGACCACTTTTTCAAACTGACGCGCCACTTCGACCATGAGCAATTCCATATTCTGGTGGCCCAGCGTACGGTTAATCTCGTTAAAACGGTTTATTTCAAGCACACATACTGCAATACGCTTTGAGTTGTTTTCCTGGATA
>JBFHPN010000069.1:0-7975 GCA_041592735.1 Oleiphilaceae bacterium
TCATTAACGATCTGCTGCTGCGTCCTATTCCAAAAGATGCCCGTTACGCCAGCGAGCCAAGAGCACTGATTCTTGCGCCAACGCGTGAACTCGCGATGCAAATAGAAAAAGATGCCATTTCCCTGACCAAGCATTGCCCGCTAAATGTGTATTCCGTGCTGGGTGGTATCGATTATCAGAAACAGAAAGACTATGTGCGTGGCAAGGTAATCGACATATTGGTGGCCACGCCCGGGCGTCTGATTGATTTTCTTAGCAGCAATGATCTGTATCTGGATCAACTGGATTTTCTGGTGATTGATGAAGCAGACCGTATGCTGGATATGGGCTTCATTCCTGACGTAAAACGGATTGTGAGTCGTTGTCCCTCTGTTAATGAGCGGCAGACGCTTTTGTTCAGTGCGACCTTCAGTGACGATATTATGAATCTCGTGCAGCGTTGGACTTCGCACCCTGTTAAAGTCGAAATAGAATCAGAACAACAAACCACTGATAAAGTTGAACAGAAAATCTTCATGGTCTCTGCCGATGAGAAATTGGATATCATCTGCCGATATATTGAATTGAATAAGGTAAGCCGGGCCATAATTTTTGGAAACAGGCGAGATGAAACCCGAAAACTTGAGGCACGTTTAAAGTCCAAGGGTATTAAAGCCGCATTGTTATCAGGAGAAGTTCCGCAACATAAACGGATAAAAACCCTGGAACAGTTCAAGTCTGGCCAGGTCGAAATTCTGGTGGCAACGGATGTAGCAGGCCGTGGTATTCATGTTGATGGTGTGAGTCATGTATTTAATTACAATCTGCCAGAAGATCCAGAGGATTATGTTCATCGAATCGGACGCACCGGGAGGGCAGGTGAGCAGGGGATTTCTATTTCTTTCGCTTGTGAAGATGATGCTTTCCTGTTACCCGCTTTAGAAGCCTTTATCGGCATGAAGTTACCCTGTGAATATCCGGACTACTTGCTGGATAAAACATCATAAAGAGAGATAGAGGCACCGTAATGAAACTAGTGGTTGATGAAAATATTCCGCTCGCTAATCGTTTTTTTGGGGAGATGGGTGAGATTGTCACCATGCCTGGTCGGCTTATTTCTGCAAAAGATGTTGAGGATGCAGACGTCTTGATTATTCGTTCAATTACGCCTGTTAATGAAGCGCTGCTGCAGAACAGCAAAGTAAGATTTGTTGGTAGCTGCACGATAGGTATGGACCATGTTGATACCGCCTATCTTGAAAGCCGGGGTATTAAATACACGAATGCGCCAGGGTGTAATGCCAATTCCGTGGTGGAATATTTACTAAGCTGCCTGTCTATTCTGACGGAAACCCATGGGCTGGATTGGGCGAAGGTTTCGGTGGGTATTATTGGTTATGGTAATGTTGGTAGCCTGCTCGCTCAACGCCTGAAAAAACTGGGCATGCGCTATCGCGCTTACGATCCGTTTTTAGAGGACCCGGAGCTGGTTTCATTTGATGAGGTGATGGCTTGCGATGTCATTACCTTGCATGTGCCCTTGACGACAGATACTGATTACCCCACGTATCATATGTTCAATGCGCAACAGCTTGCCAGATTGCAGTCGCACCAGGTGTTAATTAATGCCAGCCGTGGCGCGGTGATTGATAATAAAGCCCTGCTTGATGCACTTGGACGAGAAGGCAGCTTTACCGCCATCCTGGATGTCTGGGAAAATGAGCCTGCAATTAATATCGAGCTGGCGCGTAAGGTATTTCTGGGAACACCGCATATTGCGGGTTACAGCTATGATGGCAAGGTAGCGGGTACCGAAATGGTTTATCGTATCCTGTGTCAGCACGTCGGTTTTCCCGCGCGTCATTCTTCTGGCCAATTCCTTGAAGAACCGCCCTTATCTCAGCTGACGTTTACCTCTACCGCAGATGCGGACTGGTCTGTACATACTGCAATTCGAGCGTGTTTTGATGTGCGTCATGATCATAGTTTGCTGCAGGCTAGTTTAAGGTTGCCAGATGATGAGCGTGTGGTGGCATTTGATTTATTCAGGAAAAACTATCGATGTCGTCGAGAGTTTTCAGGAATTAAAATTAAGCTCAAACAGGTTAACTCAGAACTACACACTAAATTTAAAGCCCTGGGCTTTAAAATTATATCCTGATAATTTTAGGCGGTATCTTGTCTCCCATGGCATTAGAAAAAAATCAAGAAGCGAATACAGAGTTAAGTGAAGGCTTTGCAGATCTTGGCCTGGTAGTGGGTACAGATATAACAATTGAAACAGTTGGCTCAAATAGAAAGTATCACGTTCAACTCATTGGCTTTGTGGATAAACGCAGTATTTTGATCTCACCCCCATTGAGAGAGGGGCGAGAGGTGTTGTTGGATAAAGATGCTGTGCTGGCTATCCGACTTCTAAAGGGTAAAAAGGTTTGCGCCTTTGAGACCAAAATAATCTACCGTTCCAGTCACCCCTATACCTATTATCATTTGCAGTTTCCGGCTTCTGTGAATACCCGCCAGGTGCGTAACTCCGAGCGTGTCGATATTAGTATGCCAGTCTCGGTGGATAGCGATTTTGATGTGCTGGGAGATTGGCCACGAGCAGCGACGATGATCAATCTTAGCAAAACCGGAGCGCGTCTTGTGTCAAACGCTTCGCTGGGGGAAAAGGGCCATGAATTGGTTTTGGTGTTTGATCTGAAAGTCAGTGGTATTGAAAAAAGTCTGCGTTTACCCTGTTTGATTAGAAATATTGAACTGAGCACAAGCAGTGATGTATCTCAGCAGGGTAAGTTTTTGGTTGGTACGCAATTTATTAACTTAACTGATGAGCAGCTTCTCTCCTTGTCTAGCTACATTTATGAGCATGAACGCAAATAATATGGCTGCCCGTTTTCGTTTAGGTCTGGTTATCAATCCTGTGGCGGGAATAGGCGGTCCGTCAGCGCTAAAGGGCAGTGACGATAAAAATACTCTGTTGTTAGCGAAGGCAAGAGGCGTCCAGGAAAAAGCCGTGGCTCGCGTTCAGGAAATGCTCTCTGCCTTGTCTGATCCCGAAAATCTGCAAATTATTACTGCCAGCGGCCTTATGGGAGAAGCGGCTTGTTGTGACTCTGCGTGCTGTGTGGAGATAGTCTATGGTGCTCCGCCTCACAGCACAGCGCAAGATACCATCAATGCAACCCGCCTTATTCATCAGCACGGCGTCGATTTGTTGGTTTTTGCCGGAGGCGATGGAACAGCGAGAGATATTTATAGTGTGATCGGTGGAGAACAGACGGTGCTTGGTTTGCCAGCGGGTGTAAAGATGCATTCTGCCGTGTTTGCGGTGACCCCGAAGGCCGTCGCTTCCGTTATAAACAGTATGATGCATCATCGCTTGGTCGCTGCGCGTATGGCAGAAGTCAGAGATATTGATGAGACGGCTTTTCGTGCCGGCCAGGTCAAAACGCGCCACTACGGAGAGATGCTTATCCCCGATGACCAGCTGCTGGTTCAATCTGTTAAATGTTCCGGTTTGTTAGATGATGAACTGATGCTCAATGAGCTATGTGCCTATCTCCAGGAAACGATGGAGCCGGAAACGTTGTATGTCTTAGGTTCAGGTGGAACCTTGATGCATTTGAAGCAATTATTAGGCATCTCTGATCCCACTTTACTGGGTATAGATTTGTGGTTGAATGGTGAAACCATCGCGATCGATGCCCATGAGCAACTTATTTTTGACCTGATACAGTCTCAGAAACACGTCAAAATTATCCTCTCAGTGATAGGAGGACAAGGGATCGTGCTCGGACGGGGTAATCAGCAAATCAGCCCCAGAATCATTGAGCATTGTGGTCTCGAGTCTCTGCAGTTTATCTCAACGCAAACCAAACTGTTGGCGCTCAATGGCAGGCCATTGCGCATCGATAGTGGCAGTGATAAGTTGAATCAACAGCTTGCCGGCTACCATAAAATTCTATGTGGTTATGAAGATTTTGTACTGTATGAAATGGTTTATGTTTAAGGAAGTTAATACCCTGAACTAAGCCTTTTCAGCAAAGCGTGTTAATAAATATTGCATAGCCAGCGCTAACTGTGTAGAGGTGCCGTGTTTGGCAATATACCTTAAAGCGTCAATATAGGGCTTGCAGGTAAGAGGGTTTTCAAGGTGCTGTTGCGTATTTATCTTCTGCGTAATGTCATCCATAAAATCATCATTGGATATGGTGGCCAGCAGGCTCAATCCTTTCATGGTTAAGCAGGCCTGGTCGATTGCTTCTTGCCTTAAAGTGCTTTCAAAACGAATAAACCCTTCAATTTCCAGCCATAACATGGTTCCGAAGCAAGATTGAAAGCGCTTGCTGTGTAAACCATAGTCGTCGGGCTGATCAGGGCCGGCAATGTCCTCAACGAAGACATTGCATTTATTGGGAAAGGCCTGATATAGCGTATTCATGATGGCGTAAGTATCATGAAAAAATTCTTCGATATGTATGGCAAACATCTTTGCTTAATCTGCTTTCAGTTTGTTCAGCTTCACAATCGGTTGAGGCCGCTGTTTGACGAGTTCGGGTGACTGATAGTAACCACGCAAAAAGCGTTCAAAGCGACCAATGGCTTCTTCAAGAACATCGACCCTGGGTAAAAATACAAAACGATAATGCTGGGTATCTGCCAGGTTAAATCCCGTCCCGTGGACAATAAGCATGCGCTGCTGTTTGAGCAGGTCAAGAACCAGTTGTTCATCATTAATGATCGGATAAATAGCCGGATCAAGCTTAACAAACATATAAAGCGCGCCATCGGGTTTCACACAGGAGACGCCTTTAATGTCATTAAGCATCTTCCAGGCGACTTCCCGTTGTTCCCATAAACGACCGCCGGGGACGATCAGATCATTGATGCTCTGGTAACCGCCAAGTGCTGTCTGAATTGCATATTGTGCCGGTACGTTGCAGCATAAGCGCATTGACGCCAACATATCCACGCCGTCAATAAAGTCCTCTGCGTTATGTTTCGGGCCAGAAATCATCATCCAGCCGGAACGATAACCAGCCGCCCGGTAAGCCTTCGATAAGCCATTAAAGGTTAAGGTGATGACATCTTCAGACAGTTTCGCCAAAGGCGTATGTTTGGCGCCGTCATAAAGGATCTTGTCGTAGATTTCATCAGCCAGCAGAATTAGTTGATGCTGGCGCGCTAACGCCACGATCTCATTTAATAGCTGAGTTGGATAGACTGCCCCGGTGGGATTATTGGGGTTGATCACGACAATCGCTTTGGTCTTATCTGTGATCTTTGACTTGATGTCCTCCAGGTTTGGCTGCCAGCCGTTTTCCTCATCACACAGATAATGCACTGGCTTACCGCCGCTCAGGGTGACTGCCGCGGTCCAGAGTGGGTAGTCAGGCGATGGGATCAGAACCTCATCGCCATTATTCAAAAGAGCCTGCATAGCCATCACGATTAATTCGCTGGCTCCATTTCCCAGGTAAATATCTTCAATATCGATATTTAATATGCCTTGAGATTGATAATGCTGCATCACGGCTTTGCGCGCAGAATACAGACCTTTTGAATCGCTGTAGCCTTGTGCATTCGGTAAATTCCGGATGACATCTGTCTGGATTTCTTCGGGTACATCAAATTCAAAAGGAGCAGGGTTTCCGATATTCAATTTCAGAATGCGATGGCCTTCTTCTTCAAGACGTTTTGCTTCACGCGCCACTTCACCTCGAATGTCATAACATACATTATCGAGCTTTGAGGACTTCTTAATAATTTTCATGGCAACGCAACCTAAGCAAATAAATGAATAAAAAAAGGGTGTTACTCCAACAGGCACACTCGATCAGAGTGCTGGATAAGAGCGACTAAACGGATCGACATTCTAATAAATATTGGTGTGATATTGCATGCTAAATATGTGCAATCTTCAATTAATTATTTGTAGTTGATGCATGCAGGAACATTCACCCGTTCCTTTAAGGATAGTGCTATTCCTCTTGTTGGTCTAATTGGTGTTGCGCCAGGGGGGTTCTGAAAAAACTGCTCCGAATGCATAAATCAGGTCTACACTGATAAAAAATAACACAAGATACAATTAACCTATTTATGAGTGATGCCTTTCAACAAACATTATTGGCAAAATACTACCGTTCACTGAGTATTCTGATTGTAGATGATTTAGAAAACTTCAGGCTTTCGCTGCGTCAGATGATCAGTTCATTTGGTGTGGGTACGATAGAAACTGCAAGTAATGGCGAGGATGCGATAGCGCGTTGTCAGACGCAGCGTTTTGACGTCATTCTTTGTGACTATAATCTTGGGCCGGCAAAAAACGGCCAACAAGTGCTTGAGGAACTTCGTTATAATAAATTAATCAACGAAACCAGTATTTTTGTCATGATCACGGCGGAAACGTCCAAAGATATGGTCATGGGGGCACTCGAATACTTGCCGGATGGCTATATCACCAAGCCCATCACCAAAGAAGTCCTGCAAACACGTCTGGATAGTATGATCACCCAGCGCGAGTTGCTAAAACCCATTAATGAAGCCATCGATAGTGGCCAACTCGATGTGGCGATTCTGCTGGTACATCGTGAAATGCAATCCCATACCAAATAGATGAGTTGGTGCTTACGCAAACTGGCCTCACTCTTATTTGCGAAGGGTGAGCTAGAAGAAGCCCAAAAAATTTATGAAGACGTTCTTGCCTCAAGGGAATTAAGCTGGGCGCAGTTGGGTTTAGCCAAAGTACAAATTGCATTGGATAATGTTGAGCCTGCCATTGCGGTTTTGTCGGAAATAATCGAAAAGAATCCCAATTTAATTGAAGCCTAAGACTTATTAACTGAAGCCTATTTGCGTAAAGGGCAATCAAAAGATGCACAAAACACCTTAAAAGCCGCTGTCGCTATTTCACCTTTTGCCATGCTTCGTCAGAAACAATTAGTGGATGTTAGTGAACGCTTGTTGGACACCGAAACAGTGGCAGGCTGCTATAAGCAAATGGTCAAGATCAGTGCAAATTCTGTGCATGAGTCTCCGGAGCTATATTTGAATTTGGCGGCAAACCTCTCAGAGCTGTGTGAAGGGGATGATTCTGAAGAAGGCAAGCAAAGAGCAAAAGAGGCAATCGCCGCGCTGGATAAGGTTTCCAGAAAATTCAAAAAAGACCCTGCAGTTATCGCCAGATCCTTATTGGTTCAATCCAGAATTTATAAAGGGCAAGGTGATGAGAGTCGAGCTAAATCTTCCTTAGAGCAAGCAATCCAGCAAATCGATCCCGAAACCGCGCACATAGATACACGTTTGGAACTCGCACGAACGCTTTATGAAAATGGTGAGCCAAATGCCGAAACGGTGCTATCCGAGCTGGCTGAAACCTATGCAGATAACACAGCGGTCATGGCGCAGATTGAGGATATACTCGATGGTTCCAAAGGCCGTAAGGAGCAAACCAGAGCCAGAAGACTGACTAAGCAAGGCATAGCCGCCTTCGAAGAGGGAAGGCTGGACGAAGCTATCGCTATATTTGAAGAGGCTTTGCTCATTACCCCAAGGCATGTGGCATTGAATCTCAACCTTCTCCAGGTATTATACAAACAAGCACAAGAACAGGGCCTGAGTAGTGAACTTAAACAAAAATGTGTGCAACAGCTCCAAAATGTCCAGCACATTCCTCCTCAGCATAAACAGTACAAACGCTTTGTGTTTTTGCAGAAAAAAATCAACGCTCTGTAAATTCAGACATCACCATCAATTATCACGATTAAGTTGGCCTGCATAACTTGAGAAACTGGAAACAGGTCGTTATCATACCCGCCTGTTTCCGCCCTTAGCTCAGTAGGATAGAGCGTCCCCCTCCTAAGGGGAAGGCCTCAGGTTCGAATCCTGAAGGGCGGGCCATGAAAGCAAAATATGACTTTCCCCCTAAATACGCTCAATTCCCTTAAAATTACTTTGTGTCCAAAATGTGTCCAAATGGTGACTATTTTTTGCA